>JAOUGX010000111.1 GCA_029865385.1 Gammaproteobacteria bacterium | reverse complement strand
CCGAACGCACCGCCGTCGAACGTTCTTCAGGCGTGATTTTGATCAGTTTTGCCGAACCGCCGCGGTGAATATTGGAGCGGAATTCGCCCTCCTTACCCTGGCGGATCATGGCGGCCACCACTTTCTCGCCGATGACAAAGCAGCGAATGTCCGCACCTTTCGCTTCTTTTACGAATTCCTGCACCAGGAAATTGGCATTCAGGCCTCGAAATGCCTCGACGACGCTTTCCGCGGCATTGCGCGTTTCCGCGAGCACGACGCCCTTGCCCTGCGTGCCTTCGAGCAACTTGACGACGACCGGCGCGCCACCGACCAGGTTCAGCAGGTCGTCGGTATCGTCGGGTGAGTGCGCGAATCCGGTGACCGGCAGACCGATTCCCTTTCTGGAAAGCAGTTGCAGCGAGCGCAACTTGTCGCGCGAGCGGGAAATGGCCACGGATTCATTCAGGCAAAACGTCCCCATCATCTCGAACTGGCGAACGACAGCCGTGCCGTAAAACGTCACCGATGCGCCGATTCGCGGAATGATTGCATCGAAGCCACTCAACATTTCGCCATCCAGGTGAATGCTGGGCTTGAAGCTTGCGATATTCATGTAGCAGCGCAGGTGATTAATTACTCGAACTTCGTGCCCGCGCTCTTGTGCCGCTTCGACCAGTCGTTTGGTCGAATACAGTTTTCGGTTACGTGAAAGAATGCCTATTTTCATGTTTTTTTGCCCTCTGCAGACAATCGGCTCTTTCGTGTCAGGTAAGACCTGGCTGGGTTGACGATTAGTCTGTCATTCATTGCCGTTCTGCCGAGCAACATGCGAAATCGCATGTCATCACGTGCAGTCAGCGTAATTTCTATAGGCCAGGTTCTGCCGGCCATTTCCAGTTCGGTCTCGATCACATAGCGTTCCTCTTTATGCCCGCCGGAGTCGGAGACAACGCGTTCGTCCTTGATGCGAGCTTCGCAAACCTGCTCCAAGTCGGTTCGGTGCTGCTTCGGATGGATTTTGAAGCGCACCCAGTTTTCGCCATCCTTGTCGAAGGCCTCGACATGAAAAGCATGTAACGCGGAAGTCCTTGCGCCGGTATCGATTTTTGCCTTGATTCTCGTGATTCCGAGGGCGGGCAGTCGTACCCATTCGCGCCATCCGACTGCAACCAAATCTGCATTGTCATTCTTCACTGCTAGCCCCAATTGGTGTCCTGACCATGGGCTTCGTAGAAGTCATCCACCGTCGCTTTTGCTTCCTGTGAATCGTCAAATCGTGCGAGATGCACGAGTGCATCACCTTCGTGTGTCAGGGGCGATGTACTGCGTCCAATGACAATACCGGGTACCGAGGCGGGGACATCGACTTCGATCTCACCGAACGGATCGTTGATTCTTGCCAGAGTCTGCCCGGACTTGACCCGCTGACCAAGGCGACACTTCGCCGTTACCAAACCGCTTATCGGCGCACGAACCCAGGTCGTTGAATTTGCATAAGTCGGTTCAACGACGATTTTTTCGGGAGGTGCCGCCGGCAGCATTTCCAGCACGCGGAGCACCCGCAGTATACCGCGAACGCCGGCTTTGATCGAAAGTTCGTCAAATCGAAGGGCCTCGCCACACTCATAGAGCAGAGTCGGTTTGCCTTCCCGGGAGGCGTACTGACGCAGCGTTCCGTCGCGAACGGCAGCGTCTATAGCTACGGGTGCGCCAAATGCGTCTGCCATCTTTCTCACCACCGGGTCCGACAGATTGGCTCGAATTTGCGGCAAGTTGGTGCGATTCACTGCAGCGGTGTGCAGATCTATTCCGAAGTCCGACTGTCCTATGATTTCCGTCGACACGAGATTCGCAATGCGCGCGGCAATAGAGCCGGTTTCGCGTCCCGGGAAAGAACGATTCAGATCGCGGCGGTCTGGCAGGTAGCGGGACTGGTTGAGAAAGCCGAATACGTTGACGATAGGAATGGCCAGTACACAGCCGCGCAGCTTTTTCGGCGTTACGCGCTTCAACAGGCGCTTGATGATCTCGACACCGTTCAATTCGTCACCGTGCAGGGCGGAGGTTATGAACATCGTCGGGCCGTCATGCCGCCCGTTGACCACGTGAACCGGCATGTTGAGACTTGTATGCGTATACAGGTTGGCAATAGGCAGATCGACGGTATCCGTTTTGCCGGCCCTGATTTCAACGCCACCAACAACAATATTTTTTCCTGGCATTTCCTGGCATTTCCCTGGCGTGAGAGTCGAGTCGCTACAGCCGATCGAGCCTGATCGCGTCCCGGATTCGCCGAATCGCAACGTAACGATCGCCCGCGTAGCAAATTAAGGAATGCGAATCCACTGGCGGGCCTAATAGGCGAAGCGTATCGTGATACCGGGCAGTCTGCCATATCGATCCCTAATCAAGCAGGCCGAATCAAAATTTTCCTTTCCGCCGGCTAAACTACGGAGACGGGCGAATGAATAGCGAAGAATTGACGACTTGGGAGCTACTTCGAGAGACCCTTGAGTCCGGGGACGAGCAACAACTTCGTGCCGTCGTTGCCGACCTGCCTACCGCCGAGGCGACCCAGGCGCTGTTGCATCTCGATCAGGCAGAACAAAAAGACATCCTGGTTGCCCTGAAGCCCGAGGACGCAGCCGATCTGATCGAGGAGTATCCGGAGCAGCCGGCCATTGACCTCATCGAATCGTTGTCCGCCAATGAAGCTGCCTCGATTCTTGGCGAAGTCGAAAGCGATGTGCAGGCAGATTTTCTGCAGGAAATCGACGAGGATGATGTCGACGCCATTTTGGCGAATATGGAACCGCACGTCGCCGCCGATGCGCGGGCTCTGGCCAAATACGATGCGGATACGGCCGGCGGCCTGATGCACCCGCACGTTTTCCATTTTTCAACTGAATCGCGTGTTTCCGACGTATTGGATCAATTCGTTTCCGGCGCGGAGGATTTCGAGCGCTACCGCGGACACCATCCCTACGTCGTAGATCCGAGTGGCCGGCTGGTCGGTGTCATTTCATTGCGAAACCTCCTGCTGTCGGCGAGAAATCGGCAACTGACGGAAATAATGACCGCGCCGATAAGCGTCAAGGCGTCCGCGACGATCGATCAGGTCGAAGACATTTTCGACGAAGAGGAATTTCTCGGGCTTCCGGTCGTCGATGACGATGGCCTCCTCATCGGGGCGATATCGCGGGCGACCCTGGCCGACGAACTGCGTGATCGCGCTGACATCGAGCAATTGAAACGACAAGGCATCGTCGAGGACGAACTCCGTTCAATGCCACTCGGCGTTCGGTCGAAACGGCGGCTGTCGTGGCTCAGCGTGAATATTCTGCTCAACATCATGGCGGCAAGCGTCATCGCGATGTACGAAGATACCTTGTCAGCGGTTATCGCACTGGCTGTTTTTTTGCCAATCGTCTCCGACATGAGCGGCTGTTCCGGCAATCAGGCAGTCGCCGTCAGTATGCGTGAGTTGACACTCGGCGTAATCAAACCGAACGAGTTCCTGCGTGTCTGGCGAAAGGAAGCGGGCGTTGGTGTCATTAACGGCTTGGCGCTGGGGTTGTTGCTCGGAACGGCCGCCTGGATGTGGAAGGGTAACCCCTACCTCGGCATGGTGGTCGGTGCCGCGCTTGCGATGAATACGGTTGTTGCTGTTTCGATAGGCGGATGCGTCCCTTTGCTGCTCAAGTTTTTCGGTACAGATCCGGCCGTCGCATCAGGGCCGATTCTGACAACGATTACCGATATGGTCGGCTTCTTCCTGGTGTTAAGTATGGCGGCGTTGGCGATGCCGCTGCTTATCTGATCAGAGTGCGTCGAAGAATTTTTCCTGGCGGCGGCGCAGGTCCTTGTCCGGCATACGGCCGGTTGCTGCCGTCATGTTGTCCTCTACGTGCCTGACTTTGGTCATGCCTGGAATCGCACAGGTTGCGGCCGGGTGCGACAGTGCGTATTTCAGCAGGAACTGTCCCCAGCTCGCGCAGTCGAATTCTGCCGCCCACTCCGGCAATGGTGTTTTCGCGAGCTTCGCAAAAACGTTTCCACCGCCGAAAGGCCGATTGATCAGAACCGCCATGCCCCGATCTGCCGCCAGCGGCAACAAGCGTTCTGCGGACTCGCGTTGATCGGCCAGCGAATAATTGATTTGCACGAAATCGAGTTCGTGCGACTTCATGATAGTTTCCATCAGTTCGTACTGGTTCTGTCGCGAGGTTGTTATACCGACGTAACGGATGCGCTTCGCGGTTTTCCAATCATGCATCTGGGGGATTGCCGTTTTCCAGCCGATCAGGTTGTGGCATTGCATCAAGTCGATGGACGGGAACTCCAGCAGCGAGATCGACCGTTGCAGTCTGGCCTCATTGCCGCCGCGTGTCTCCTGGTCGATTTTGGTTGCCATGAATATGTCGTCGCCAATACCGAGCTCATCGATCAGCTCGCCGAGCACGGCCTCCGAGCTTCGGTACTGCGGTGCGGTATCGATAACCGTACCGCCCAGTTCGTGAAATTTGCGTAGTGCCTCGCGAAGTGGCTGGCGCAACTCGAGGTCGTCACCGACGCCATAGCGATTGGTGCCGACGCCTATGATTGGAATGCGTTCTCCGGAGGAAGGAATAGCTCTGGCAATCAGTTTGGTCTTGGCCAGTGCAAACGATGGCACGCCGCCTGCGCTCAACGCCGCCATGGCGAGTCCTGCGCGGGTGAATTCTCGTCTTGATACGGGCATGTCTGAATCTCCGGGTATTGTCGGTATGCTGTGCAGAAAGCTTACCTTTCGGACACAGCATTTTCCAAGAAATTCAATGTGGCAACCCGGTTCACCGCGCTTGTGTTTCTAATTTTCCGTTCAAAGACTATTATTGCTCTCACGTAATTCAACTGACGGCCGAGTCGCTCTTCGTGATAGCGTGACATCGATGGCCGTGCACCAACTCACCCAGCAACAAGGTAAGAAAAATGCCCGGCCTCTACTTCGAAGAGTTCTCCGTCGGTCAGGTTTTCCAGCATACGATTCGCCGGACGATTACCGAGGCGGACAACGTATGGTTCAGCGCCCTGACACACAACCCGGCACCGCTGCATATCGACGCCGAGTATTGCAAGACCACCGAGTTCGGCAAGCCGCTGGTCAACAGCTGCCTGACGCTGGCATTCATGGTTGGCATTTCGGTTGGCGACACGACTGTCGGCACGACCGTTGCCAATCTCGGCTGGGACGAAGTGCGGTTTCCGGAGCCGTTGTTTCACGGCGATACAATTCACATCGAGACCGAAGTGCTTGAATTGCGGGACAGCCGCTCGCGACCAAAGAACGGCATCGTCGTTTTTGCACACCGGGCTTTCAATCAGCATGACGTGCTGGTCGGGGAGTGCAGGCGATCCGCGTTAATGTTACGCAAACCCGCATGAGCAGGAGTTACCTGTTTGTACCGGGCGACAGCGAACGAAAACTCGCGAAAGCGCTCGACAGCGGTGCGGACGCGCTTATTGTGGACCTGGAAGATTCGGTTGCCAGGACGGAATTGAAGAAGGCAAGACGGCTTGTGAGCGAGTTTCTGTCAGCGGATTCGGCCGTGGAACGTTGGGTACGTATCAATCCACTGGACAGTCGAGAGGCGCTGGACGACCTTCGTGACACCATGCCGGGCAAGCCCGCCGGCATAGTCCTGCCGAAGCCTTCGTCGGCTGCCGATGTCGTGCGGCTCGGCAAGTTGCTCGACGTGCTCGAGCAAGAGAACGCTGTCGAATCAGGCGCAACGGCGATCATGCCCATTGCGACCGAGCGTCCGGGGGCACTGTTTCGGCTGCAGGAATATGCCGGCTCGACACCGAGGCTCATGGCGATGGCCTGGGGTGCGGAAGACCTGGCCACGGCGCTCGGCGCATCGGCCAATCGGGATGAAAACGGAAACTGGCTTCCGACCTATCAATTGGCGCGCTCGCTATGCCTGATCGCAGCATCGGCCGCCGGTGTAGCAGCGATCGATACGGTTTACACCGACTACCGTGACGACCAAGGGCTTGAGCTTTATGCGGGCAATTCGCGAAGGGACGGTTTTCGCGGCATGCTGGCGATTCATCCGGCACAGGTCGCGACCATCAACAACGCGTTCATGCCCGATGAACACGAGATTGAACGAGCAAGAAAAATAGTGGAGCTGTTCGAAGCCAGCCCCCATGCAGGCACGCTGGGTCTCGATGGGCAGATGCTCGACAGGCCGCACCTGTTGCAAGCGAGACGAATTCTGCAGCTGGCGGCCCGGTAACGATCATTGAGGACAGGAAAGAGCAATGGAAAAAATCTACAAAGTTCCCAAAAAAATTGCAAAGGCAGCATGGATCGACAGCGAACGGTATTCCGAGCTCTATCGCCGATCGATCGAAGATAATGAGGGTTTTTGGTCCGAGCAGGCCGGTCGTGTCGACTGGATCAAGCGGTTCACGAAAGTGAAAGACGTCTCGTTCGCGAAGGACGATTTGCATATTCGCTGGTTTTACGACGGCACATTGAACGTCAGCTACAACTGCATTGACCGGCACCTGGCAGCAAAGGGTGACGATATCGCGATAATCTGGGAGGGTGACGACCCATCTCGCGACCAGAAAATCACCTATCGCGAGCTTCATGGCAAAGTCTGCCGTTTTGCCAATTCACTCAAGATGCTCGGGGCGAAGAAAGGCGATCGCATCACGATTTACATGCCGATGATTCCGGAAGCGGCCGTTGCGATGCTTGCATGTGCCCGTATTGGTGCTGTGCACTCGGTCGTTTTCGGCGGTTTTTCACCGGATGCATTGGCAGGCAGAATCGAGGATTGCCAGTCGAATATCGTAATAACCGCGGACGAGGGCGTGCGCGGCTCAAAAATCGTTCCATTGAAAGCCAACGTCGATGCCGCGGCGCAGCGTCCCGGCGTCAAGACCTTGAAGAAAGTCCTGGTGGTTCGCAATACCGGTGGCGATATCGCCTGGGAGCCGAAGCGCGATGCCTGGCTGCACGAACTGGAGTCGCAGGTCGATGACGATTGTCCCTGCGAAGAGATGTCCGCTGAAGACCCGCTGTTCATTTTGTATACGTCCGGATCCACCGGCAAGCCCAAGGGTGTCTTGCACACAACCGGTGGTTACCTCGTTTTCGTGTCACTGACTCACGAATACGTTTTCGATTACAAGCCCGGTGAAGTCTACTGGTGCACAGCGGACGTCGGTTGGGTTACAGGGCACAGCTACATCGTCTACGGACCGCTCGCGAACGGTGCCACCACGCTCATGTTTGAAGGCGTGCCGAATTACCCGACGGCGTCTCGATTCTGGGAAGTGTGCGACAAACACCAGGTGAATATCTGCTATACGGCGCCGACAGCCATTCGCGCGCTGATGCGGGAAGGCGACGAGCCGGTGAAACGAACGTCGCGAAAGAGTCTTCGCCTGCTGGGGTCGGTCGGCGAGCCGATCAATCCCGAGGCCTGGGAGTGGTATTACCATGTCGTTGGTGAAGGACGATGTCCGATTGTCGATACCTGGTGGCAGACGGAAACCGGCGGCATTCTGATCAGCCCGTTACCTGGAGCAACGGCTCTCAAACCGGGATCGGCAACGAAGCCGTTGTTCGGCATTCAGCTTGAAATCGTCGGTAGCGAAGGCGACGTGCGCGAAGGTGCGGCGGTGGGCAACCTGGTCATCACCGACAGCTGGCCGGGCCAGATGCGCACGGTCTATGGCGACCATCAGCGATTCGTGGACACTTATTTCTCGACCTTCGAAGGCAAGTATTTCACCGGCGACGGCGTGCGGCGTGACGAAGACGGCTATTACTGGATTACGGGGCGTGTAGATGACGTTCTGAATGTATCCGGCCATCGCATGGGTACTGCGGAAGTGGAAAGTGCGCTGGTCGCACACAAAGACGTCGCCGAGGCTGCCGTTGTAGGCTACCCGCACGAGATCAAGGGGCAGGGTATCTACGCCTACGTAACCTTGATGGAAGGCGTAGCCGCCAGTGACGAATTACTGAAGGAACTCAAGCAATGGGTACGCAAGGAGATCGGACCCATCGCAACGCCCGATCTGATTCAATGGGCGCCCGGCTTGCCAAAAACCCGTTCAGGAAAGATCATGCGTCGAATTCTCCGCAAGGTTGCGGAGAATGACTTCGGGAATCTAGGCGATACTTCGACCCTGGCGGATCCCGGCGTGGTGAAGAACCTGATTGATAGCCGGATGAATCGCTAGCAGGGCAGGACGCCGTGCGGCAGGACGTTGCGGTGTGGTAGGAGATTGCTTCGTCACTCCGTTCCTCGCAATGACGGTTGGCGTCATTGCGAGTGTGGCCCGTCATTGCGAGCGAAGCCCGTCATTGCGAGCGAAGCCCGTCATTGCGAGCGAAGCCCGTCATTGCGAGCGAAGCCCGTCATTGCGAGTGTGGCCCGTCATTGCGAGCGAAGCGAAGCAATCTCACTCGTCGGGGTCGATTCGATCCAGGCGTTTGTACTCGGCGATATTCCGTTCGTATGCGCGGACGAAATCCTCACCGAAATGTTGTGGAAACTTTCCGCTCCCGGGTTGCGTCATGATCGGATAAAGATCCTTGTACAGCTCCCAGTATTTGAGCTGATTCATTATCTTGAATAGCGGCTTGCCGTTCAGAGTTCTTTCGAAGTTCTGTTGCAGCTCATCCGGATCGAAGCGGTCGGAGAACTCGTGGAATGCCTCGGTCATTCCCTCCAGCATCGCATCCTGATGAAACTTGAGGTCCCGGCAGACTTCCTTGACGCTGTCCAGTGGCCCCAGGTATTCGCCTTCCCTGCCGACCAGCATTTGCTTCATCGAGTCTCTCTTGTTTGCAGAAAGCTTGAGCGGATTGTTATGCCGTGGCAATACGGTGGTCTGGTCGAGGCGGAACATGCTCTTCATGCTGGCGCGGCTGACCAGCAATTCCGTTATGCCATTCACAAACTCCTGCAGAACTCTGCCGGCATTTTGCATCACTTCGACAGGATCGGTCTGCGGATGCAGTTCCGAACGTTCGACACCGGCGCCTTCGAGAAACGCCTCAAGCAAATCGTTCGCGGTGAGCGGGCCGGGTTCCGCTGGCGGCCGAAACGGATTCACCGGCTGGCTGACCATAGGGTCGTTCCGTCGCGATCGCTTGCCGTTTTTGCCGCCCTGGCCGTTCAGTGAAGAGCCGAACAGCGCGTCCTGAAATTCCTCGTCACCGGTGATTTCTTCCTCGTCGAGCAATTGCATGCCGGTGCGCAATGTCAGCTCAGGAACCAGTTGTCCGACGTTGTCGGGAACGACTGTCATCGGCGGCGGGGGCGGCAAATCCAGGTCTTCACCCTCGTCGAGGTGCACGATGAATTCGAAATCACCCATGCGCAACCGGTCTCCGTTGAACAGGCGGCGCGGATTGCCTTTGCCCAGCGGCTCGTCTTCGTCATTGACGTACACGCCGTTGGTACTGACGTCTGCGAGGTAGTATGCACCGCTCTGGTAATCGACCGTTGCATGGCGACCTGAAATGAATTTGTCAGGATCGGGCAGAATCCAGTCATTCTCGAGAGCGCGGCCTATGGTGCCGCCATCCTCGCGGAACAGACGCATGTGATCGTCGCCAAGGATATCCTTGTGTTCGCTCGTGATTTCCAATTGTAAGGGCATGGTTTATTCCAATTCCCGGTCAGCTGCCCGGTGTCACACCATCCTGCGCCGGGGGTACCGGCAAATATGGCTTAGAAGCAATGGCTTAGGCTGCCAAGCAGTTCACATAAATCCACTTGCCGGTCCTGGCGATCGGTGTGAATCAGGGCGATCTGGCCCAGATACGGCGCTGTCTGGTCGTATCCGGCGGCCCGGCGCGTTGCGGCCGTTTTCGGTACACTAGCGCGCGGATCGGGCGAGGCAGGCAAGCGAGCGACGAGTTCTGCCTGTCTCGCTGGCCTTGCAGGTCCGGAAACTCAACGATTGGCAACCCTTTTTCTCACCGAAATCAAAAGATGAGCAGCAAGAACCTTTACAAAATCGTATTCATGAGCCAGGGGCAGGTATACGAAATCTACGCCCGCAGCGTAGCCCATGGAGCGTTGTTCGGCTTCGTCGAAGTTGAAAAACTGGTTTTTGGTGAACGCAGCTCCGTCGTCGTGGATCCGTCCGAAGAAAAAATCAAAACCGAATTCGAGCACGTCAAGCGAACCTATTTGCCCATGCATTCAATCATCCGCATCGACGAGGTGGACAAACAGGGCAAGAGCAAGGTATCGAAACTCGAGGGCGCCAATGTCGCCCAGTTTCCAGTGCCGGTCTATACACCGGGCGGTACGCCGGGAAAGAGCTGATCCTGCTTGTGGCTGGCTGCCCGCGGTGCGCTCCGGTATCATGCGGCACTCCCCGTTGACTGGCCCTAGCAAAAGGTTTCCGCAGCTTGTCCAAACCTGCGACTGATCTCACATCCGCCGTTTGTACGCTGGATTCGTCGAATGCGACCCATTTGACCATTGCGGGGCAATCCGCGCTGTCGCCGTTCCGCCTGAAAAGACTGCAGCAGTTACTGCGTCAGTCGAAACCGTCGATATCCAGTGTCACTGCGCGCTTCCGGTATTTCGCCGACCTGCGCGGCGCGATGTCGCGTGATGAACGCG
>JAOUGX010000020.1 GCA_029865385.1 Gammaproteobacteria bacterium | reverse complement strand
GCGCATCGTCGTCGTGTATCGTCAGCACCGCCGAAGATGGCTCTCCGACGCGATCGGGATCCGTGGACGTCAGGTAAACGATCAGCGTTTTGTCGGCCTCCGGATCCGCGTCGTCGAGGATCGGGATTCCAACCGTTCTTGGCGCCGTATCACCGTCCTGGAATGTAACAACTTCGGCTACAGCAGCGTAGTCCACTCCGGCGATTGCAGACTCGTCGCCGGTCTGGACTGTGACCGTCGCTGTGCCATCGCTGCCGCCTGTGCGTTCAACGACGATCGATGCTTCACCGACGGACTCGTCAAACTCGTAAGCGTCGCTTGCAAACGAGATGCGGCCCCGTGCCAGGTCGTCGTCGACGATCGTAACCAGTGCTGCCTGTTGCGCACCGAGTTCGGCGCAGCCTTCCGGGGAATGCAGCGTCACGGTCAGCGTCTCGTCTGCCTCTGGATCCACATCGTCGATAATTGGCAGCGCGATCGTCCGCGCGTCATAACTGGAATCGCCGAAGCGAACAAGAAAATCCCGGTTCTCGAAGTCGGAGTCGGGCGTCGCGCTGCCGCCGCTGAGGCTGACCCGTGCGCTCACAAAACCGGGCAGGCCGCCACTGCGCGTTACGGTTACATAAGGCAACACGTCAAGCGTGTTTTCCGAAAAGCGGTACTCGATCTCCGACAGCTCGAGAATGCTCAGGTTCGTCTCGCCCGGGCTGCAGGCCGAGGGCCCAGGCCCCGCGGCAGTTTCAAAGTCGTCCGGATCGAGGTCGCCCACATCGAGCATGACGAGACCGGCGGTCTCGGCGACGAAAATGCCGCCTTCCGGTTCGCCGTCTTCGAACTCCCCGGGATCGCGCAGGTAGGCGGCAGTGCTGCCCTCGGGCGACGTATGGTTGGCGGCCAGCAGCAATGCTTCGGAGATGACTACGAATTCCGTACCAACCGGGACGGTCGTCAGATCGAGCTCGACGACGATCTGCTTGTTCAGATTTGCGGACGCAACCTGGTCCGGGTTCACCACTCCGTCTGCGCCGGCCGCCTCATTGAAATCGAAATCGGCCGCCGTCCAGAGTGCTTCGAGCGCATCTGAATCGACGACAATATCGAGTTCCCAACCAATGCTGGTGCTGGTCGTGTTCGCCGGATCGTATCGGCCTGTCAGCATGGTAGCGGCCTGCTTGTAAAAGAACGGGCCATCGACCTGCTGACCTCCGCTGAGCCGGTAGGCATGTATGTTCAGGTAGTTTTGGGCATTCATCCGACCAACTCCATCGCGGGCGCGAGGTAACGGGGAGTCCGCATACGCGAGCAGATGGGCTGCGGAGATGACGAGCCGGAATGTTGCGCCTTCCGAACTCTTGCGGAACCGCCAAAGGGTGTCGAGGCCAACCAGGTGGTCCAAGGTGTCATACTCTTCCGGCGTTGTTGCACCGAACGCCGGCGGCGACTCTACCGCCAGCCAGTACTGGAAACCGGAGCGATTCGAGTAAAGCACGCCAAGGGACTCATCGAAGTCCAGGTAGCGTTCGAATAACTCCCTGTTGGACAGGCCGCTCACCGTACCGAGGGGAATTGCAGTAACGCCGTCAAAAACATAATCCGCATAGAACGCACCACCGCGCTGCTCTCCACCGCGCAGCGGATTGTCCGTACTGAACGTTCCCCCGTTGTCAAAACGATACTTGCGAAGCGGTTCCGGGCAGAGGATGCGAACGTTATCGACGTTCTGCCCACCTTGGATGGTTCCGGAGCCATTTTCTACGATGCACTCCTGGTCCGGATCACTGGGTTGGCGGTATATCGTAACGTCGAATTCCGTCTCGTCGGACAAGGTGACCTCGAATTCAAACTCGCCGTCCTCGTCGACCGTAAGGTTCTCCAGTTCGAATTCGGTCGGCACGCCGTTCACATCAACGGTAGCATTCAGCGCGAGGCCGAGGCCGGTGCCGAGCATGCCGGCAACTGTCCCGCCGACGGTCGCGTCTCCGCAAACGACTTCCACCGGATCCGGCGGTGTATCAAATACACCACCTTCGCCGGCATAAACCCGGCATGTCTGGTCCGGACCTGACGGTTCGGCATCCACAGTTACAGAATAGGACTCGCCGCTTTTCAGGCTCATCGGGAATACCAGCTCGCCATTGGTGTTGACGGGCAGCGTATCGAATATCGGGTATTGTCCCGGGTCGATAGCAAAGTCGTCGGTGATCGTGTTTCTGAGTTGCAGGCCGAATCCGGTCAGGCCCGATACCTGGACCCGCAGGGGTTGTGAAGGAAAGCACTGCACGAAGACATCATCGACCGGGCCACTGACAGTCCCGGAACCATTCTGGATATCGCAACGCTGCGTGGTCGTGGTAGCGCCAACGCCCCGAATGACATCGTACCCTTCGCCGGCCTTCAGCAAGGGAAAGAAGGCGTATTCGCCGTCGGCGTAAATCAACTCGATGTCCGAGTACGCCCCGTCAGGCGTATCAAGTCTTAAAGCGAGCACGCCTTCCGTCAATCCGCTGACCGTTCCGCCAACCGTGTAGGCCGGAACGCATTCTATGATTACGGACGTTACGTCGGCGCCGTCAATCACGCCGCTCGCCGTCGCGGGATCGGCTTCGCAGCGCTGGGGCGGAGTTCGCGGTTGGTAACCCTGGAAGAATACGTTCACCCGGTAGGAGGCGCCATCCGGATAGCTCCCGTCGAAACTGAAGGGACCGGGCCCGACAGCGATTTCTACTTCGCCGACCCCATCGACGCTAAGACCAATTGTAATTTCGTCACTCTGCAGCCCGTTGACGACACCCCCGATCAGGTACGTTGATTCGACGACTGGATCGTCTGGTGCCTCGGTTTCGGGCTCTTCGCTGTTCGACCCCGGGCAACCTGCAAGCGGGAGAGAAAGCGTTACGATGAGGAGGCTCCAGAAGCGAGATTTCGACTGATTCATTGCTGACTTCCACGGGTTGAATGAGTAACTCTTACCGGGGCATACAACAATGGCGCAGAAACGGGCTCACACTGAGCCGCCGCGCTCAGTCGGTCAGATTATCGAGGAGTCGCAACGCTTCGAGCGTATCCGGATGGTTTGGACCGAAACCGTTTTCCAGTGAGCGGACGGCGCGGCGCAGGTCATTGCCCGCTACAACTGGCCCAGCCGTAACGAGTGTTGCCCTGGCCTTCTGCAACAGGGCCTGGCCGACATCCGCGCTCTGTTCAGGATCGCGAGCCATGCCGGTGACGAGGCCGAGTTGATCGGTCGCGTATTGCGCCGCCCGGTCGTAGTCGCCCAGTGCAAGTGCCGTCTCGGCGGCCTGCCAAAGGACGCTCGCGAGCCCGCTGGCGTCCATCCGCGCCGGATAGCCGAGATCTGCCAGAATGTGCTGCACATTGGCGTCGGCACCGCTCAGGTCTCCTTCGATTTGCAACGCTTCGGCGCGCGCGACAGCCACCGTCAGCAGTTGCCGCTGATGCGCGCCCGGCGTTTTCATGAAAAACGCCTCGGCCTCATCGAGAAATCGGACGGCTTCGGTCGTTCGACGTGTACGAATCAACGTGCGGCCGATTTGCATCGCTATCTGGGCACGCCAGCGCTGGTTGCCGCTGGCCACAGCTGCTTCATAATCGGTCTCGAACAACTCAAGCGCCTCGTCGTAGTGCGCGAGGCGAAACAGCGAACCGGCGTAGTGTCCGCGAGCGGCAACCGGCGCATTGTCCATGCCCTTCACCCTGCTGAGTGCTTCCCGCTGACCGTCAGCCGCGCGCATTACTTCACCGAGTCGCAGCAGCACTGCGGAGCGGTTCATCAGGATAATGACATGCGAGACACTTCGGCCGCGGCCGATGCGCTCCCGGTTGGCGATAATCTCGTCGAGCATGCCGAGCGCCTCGGCGGGCCGATCGGTAAGGAAGTACTGCTCAGCGAGGTCGTTTAGCAGGTTCAGGCGCAGGCCCGCGGACGAGACCGGTGCCGCGTCAAGCGCTTGAATGCCCTCAAGATACGCGGCAATAGCAGCTTCATGGTCGCCCGCCGAGGAATGTATCAGCCCCTCAGCGCGATAACACTCCATTGCTGTTGCGCCCCTGGTAGCCGGCATATTCGCAACAATATTCTTGGCGGCGGTGAGGTCGGCACCGGCGTCCTCCGGATCCGCAACCGACTTGAGCCGGGCTTTCGCGCACAACAGGTTCGCAAGCAAGCCTTCATCGCCGGTTCCTCGCGAGATCTCCGACGCACGATCGAGTAATTCAAGCTGCGTATCGACCTGCCCGAGCGTGGCGTAGAGTACCGAAATCTCATAGAGCATCATCGCAAGCAAGCGCTCGTCTGTGCCGTGCTGCACGTTGAGCTGCGATACGCCACGGTCAAGGAGTTCCTGCAACGAAAGTTTCTGGCCGCCTGGCCCCAGTTCGCCGAGCAGGGTGTTGAGGAAGTCGTTCGTCGCCTGCACCCGCTGTTGCTGATAGATCGCGATATCACGTTGCCGACGCGCCTCGACGCTCTGCCAGCTCGTTATTCCTGCCGCGGTGATCAATGCCAGTACCGTCAACGCGGCCGACAGGACGCCGCCTCGATGGCGCTGCACGAACTTGCTTGCACCGTAGGTAAACGTTTCCGGCCGTGCAGCCACCGTCTGACAACCGAGGTAACGGCGCAGATCCGACGCGAAGTCTGCAGCCGTTGCATACCGCTCGCTCGGGTCAACGGCCAGGGCGCGACGCACGATGAAGTCGAGATCGCCACGCAGGACCTTGAGCAAATGCTTAGGCGATACGTGACGTTCCTTTGCCAGAGTAGCCAGTGCCTGCAATGACGACGCGTGAGTCTCCGCGACAGTGCTCACGAGCGACGCCGGCGCTTGCGTCGCCGCCGCTCGAAGCTCGTCCATGGACCTCACTCCGTCGAGATTTCGCGGACTCGACCCCGCCAGTAGCTGGTACAGGAGCAACCCGAGCGAATACACGTCTGTCGCGGTCGTGACGTCGGCTTCCGCAAACTGCTCCGGTGCTGCAAACTCCGGTGTCAGCGCGATGCCAGGATGCACCGCGGCGGAGTTCGAATCGTCATCTTCGCTCAATAGCCTCGAGATGCCGAAATCAAGCAATTTCACATTGCCATCTGCTGCCACCAACACGTTCGAAGGCTTAATGTCACTGTGTACGATCAGGCGCGCATGTGCATGCGCAACCGCCTCAAGCACGTTAATGAAAATTCGAATGCGATCCTCGATTGCCAGCGAGCGCGAGTTGCAGTAGCGATCAATCGACTCGCCGTCGACGAACTCCAGGATCAGGTACGGCCGGTCGCTCTCATCGACGCCTGCATCGATCAGGCGGGCGATATTAGGGTGGGTGAGTCTGGCGAGATAGTGCGCTTCGCGATCGAAGCGCCGCATGACGCCGCCTCGCGCCTTCCGGTTCAGCAGTTTGACAGCGACACGGCCTTCGAAGCGGCCGTCGTTTCGTTCGGCGCACCAAACCGAGCCCATGCCGCCACTTCCGACGCGTTCGGTCAGCCGGTAGGCGCTGATCAGGTCGCCCGGCTGCGCGTTATCCGCGACGTCGCCGCCGCGCAGGACGCGGGCAGCGCCGAGGCGGCCCGCCAATCCTTCGAAGTAATCGGACGCGTCTTTTGCCGCCTCGAGCAGCGATTCGACATCGGCGCGCAGCTCGATATCGTCGCCGCAAGCCGACTGGAGGAATGACGAGCGCTGGGCCGAATCTAGCTCGATGGCTCGAAGGAAGATCTGCTCAGCAGGCGAATCGTCACCTTCACTCATCAGGCAATGTCCGTAATTGGAATCGAGAACCACGCACTGACATACAACAGGCATGTGGAACACGGCTCATTCGATTGCATCTCCCCGGAAGTCGGGCGTAAAAATCCCTCAGCCCTGGTCCCTCTGTAATGCCTGGAAGAGCGTCGCGGTTCCGAGGCTCCATTCGCGTTTTACTGTTGCCGGCGAAATCTCCAGCGCTTCCGACACTTCCTCTACAGTCATGCCGCCGAAAACCCGACATTCGATAATTCGACAGCGGCGTGGGTTCTTTGACTCGAGATCTGACAACAGTTGATGAATAGCCAGTATCTCATCCGCATTCGTCTCGGAGGAAAGCACAGTTTCGTCGAAGGTCACGCGCATGGCTCCGCCGCCACGCTTCTCGGTCTGCTGGTGCTTCGCGTAGTTCACCAAAATCTGACGCATTGCTCTCGCCGCCGTCGCAAAGAAATGCGTTCGATTGGCGAAATCGCCCTTGTCTGGTCTGGCCAGCTTCAGAAAGACTTCGTGAATCAGCGCCGTGGTATTCATGGTTTGGTTGCCGCGCCAGCGCCGACGGTTCGCGCGCGCAATAAGCTTCAGCTCTGAATAGACCTCAGTAAAAAGCTTGTTGGTCGCCTCGATGTCGCCGCTTTTCGCGGCGTTCAGTAACACTGTGATCGCTTGCGATTCCATTATTGAGCCGTTCTACGTTTGGGTGAGTCGCCTTAAAGTTTTGCGCCGATTATAGCATCGGGTTGGCGGCAACAAGCCTGAGTTGGTGGTTTTGCGGCGGCTAAACGTCAGTTGACGCTCCTGCAAACCCACGCAAGACTCACGCAAAATAGAATGGTCGCCAATCGCTAGAATCGTAGTTTTTTATTTGAATGGTGGCCAGGGATCGAATCAGACTACCCGACACGCAGATTTTCAGTTCGAGGTTTAGTTGCTTTAGGCTGTATTCATAAATAGGTTACCGGGGCGTCCGTTGCTTGATTTGCATCACGGTGCACAACGATGCACAGCTGATACACGCAAATTTCACGCGTCACCGACATCTCGGTCGACGCGTGCACTTTCCATCTTTCGTTAGTTTCCGAACATCAGCCACAGCAGCAGGTGCCCCGGCAGCTGCAGCATCAGTGGCACCACTGTCATCAGCACCAGCATGTGTTGTACCGGCGTGAGGTTTGCGCCCGCAGCGATCGGTAACCGGTACACATGATTGATGTTCGATTTCGGTTTTGTCAGCCAGCGCGTCAGCAGCAGCACGAGCCATGCAATCAGCACTGCCCATGGATATACGCCGGGGTCATAACCAAGTCGCCACGGGGCCCAGACGATCACCGCCAACAACGGCACGTGGAACAGCGACACTGCGCGCAGCCACGGCGGGCTCTGTTTGTCGAACATGTAGTCAGCAAGGCCGACCACGCGCGGCAGGTGCAGCAGGCCGCCGAAGAAGCTCACGCTCCATAATATCTCTGCAACAATCACCATGCATGCCGTCAGGCTGACGATGAACGAACTTTCCAGCCACAGGCCCGCCACGAGCGCGAGGAGCGCGATGTCGGAGAACCAGAGAAAATTAGCCGGGCCGCGATGCCGCCAGTAAATAAGGACGATGGCGACCACCATCGCGGTCCACACGACTTTGAGCCATATCGGCACAAGGGTACTTACCAGCAGTTCATCGCCCATAGGGTGCCGTCTGTATTGTCATGTCAGCCTGCCGCGCCGACACGTGCGCCTGGTGGTCGGTCGATTGTGTTCGCGGATAGTTTACTTGGCTAGGGGCTGGTGGTGGCCAGAGTCGGACCGATTCGCGAAGCGAATGAGGACGCCGCAGGCGCCCGGCAGGGCGAGGATCAGCCTTAGCTGATCCGAGTCAATCGAACCTAGGGACCCTCTGATTAATTCGAAATCCACCGTCATTGCGAGCGCAGCGAAGCAATCTCTTACTTCTTATTCAATGACCTAAAGATTGCTTCGTCTCTTCGTTCCTCGCAATGACGAATTAATCAGAGGTTCCCTTGTATATAGATCATGCATCAGCGGCGATTTCGTCGAAATTCTATTCCAAAAGCTTATGAAAAAACTTGCGTCATCATCTAATCCCGGCTCGCGATCCTGACGCCATCCGCCACGCGATCGCTCGGGTGCACAACTACCCTTTCTCCGGCCTTGAGACCGTCGCTGATCTCGGCAATGATGCCATTACGTTGCCCGGCCTTCACATGTCGAAGCCTTGCGCGACCATCCTGCTCGACGAACAGCGCCCAGTTTTCGCCATCTCTGAACAACGCCGTCAATGGCACCGTCAGGATGTCGTCGACATCCCACAGCACGACTCTCGATTCGACCTGGTAGCCGTGGCCGAGCCGCTCCCAGCCTTCGTCGCTCGCGAAATCAATAATCACATTGACGCGCTGCTCCTCGATGCCGAGCGCCGAGACCTTGAGGAAGCCGAACGGCTCAATGAGCCGTACCCGGCCTTCGAGCGGGCCGGCACCGCCCCAGTTGTCGATAATGACGCGTTGCCCAGCTTGGATCTTCACCGCATCCATCGACAGGTAATCGACGACGATTTCGAGATCATTGGGATCACCAATCTGCATCAGCATGTCGCCTTCACGAACGACGCGCTCGCTGCGATCCGAGATCTGCAGGACGCGGCCGCTGACCGGTGCCGTGATCGGGATACAGTCGCAATTTTCCCTGGACTCCTGTGTTTGCAGCGGCGAAACGAGCTGCGCCCGCGCCAGCTCGAGTTCGTAGCTTCGGACCTGCAGCGCCGCGCGGGCCGTATCCAACCCGGCACGGCGTGCCTTGAAATCGCGCTCCGCAGTATCGAGGTCGCGCTTCGAGACGCTGCCCTCCACGATCAGTTCCTGCATGCGTGCATACTCCGCGCGCGCGAACTCGTACTGCGCCTCGGCATCCTTGACCGCCGCCGCGGCCAGATCGCGTGCGGCCGCCGCGGCTTGAATCGCGGCACGTGCCTGCGCCTCGCTGCGCGGATCGAGAAAACTGGGATCCCCCGGTTCGATCTGCGCAAGCACGGTCTCGTTCGCCGTGACCGGATCACCGACGTGCCTGTCGATGCGCTGCACGCGCCCGGCGACTGGCGCCGACAGCGTGTAGACATCATGCACCCGCGTCTCCCCTTCCTCGTCCAGCGTCACTACAAGTGGACCCGGTTCGACCTCGACGAGATCCACCATGACCGGTCTCGGCGTAAAGCTCAACGCCAACGCAGTGACGATGATGCCAACGATGGCGGCCCACATCACGATTCGTTTATAGTTTGCGTTCACGGTTTACTCCCGGGTCTTCAGGACCTCGACGATGTCGAGGTGATCGAGGCGATGGCGCACGATCAGCGCCGAAATCAGGGTTGCGGCGAGCGCGATGATCACGGCCAGTCCGTACGTCGAGGGCTCGATCTTCAGTGGAATGCGGAACAGCTCGGTATTGAACGATGCGGCCATGAGCTCCGAGAGGCCACGGCCGAGCAGGCAACCGAATGGCAGCGCGATGGTGATCAAAAGCCCGGTCTCGCCAAGCAGTATGTAGGAGATCTCGCCACGGCTGAAGCCGAGCACGCGCAGTGTCGCGAGCTCGCGGCCGCGCTCCGAGAGCGCGATGCGGGCGCTGTTGTAAGCCACGCCGAAACCGAGCGCACACGCCAGGCTCGAGAACAGGGTGATGAAGACCATGATGTGCTCGACGATAGTGTTGTAGAACGAGTCTATCGCGGCTTGGCGCAACATCACGGCCGATACCATCGGCAGCTCCTTGAGCCTGGCGTAAAACTCGGCCTCGTGCCGACTGTCGATAAGGAGGTTGACGTACTCGGCGCTCGGGCGTTCTTTCAGCATGCGATTCAGTGCATCAATATTTATAAACGCCGGCATTGCAATATAGGTCTCGACAAGCCCGACGACCGGCAGGGCAACTTCCGGCCGGCGTCCCTCGAGTATCTCGAGCCAGACCCGATCACCGATCGACACGCCGAGCTTGTCAGCGAGGACAGTGCCGAGCACCAGGCCGTCGGGCGGCACCGGCACAACGCGCGCCGTCGCATCGTCGAAGATCGGCTGCAACCAGGCATCGCTCTTCAGACCCGTGAGAGAGCCGCGGTGCGTAACCGGACCGACCGACAGGTCGGCGCTGACGATGCGCATCGGCTCTACGGCGAGCACCCCTGGCAGGTGCTCGAAGTCGCGAACGATTGTATCGGACTGCGGCTCGGCCAGGCCGATCGTGGCGTCCTGGTGCTGTGCGTGGAAGAAGTAACTCTGTCCGAGGTAGTTCAATGAATCGTTCCACTGCATGGCAAGCACCAGCAGGCCGACGGCTGCCGCGACGCCAAGCATCGTCATCGTCGAACGCGTCGGCGAACGCAGAATGTTACGCACGATTATGCGCGAGCCCTGGTCGAGCCAACGCGCCGCACGTGTATTCCACGCCCGCATGCGATGGAAGACAGTGGGCGCCGGCGGGTTCATGGCCTGTGCTGGCGGCAGCCGCGCCGCACGCCGCACCGCACCCACCGAGCCCAGCAGCGCCGACGCGAGGCTCACACTAACGGCGATCGCAATGGCGGTTGTACTCGGCCGGTACAGGAGTATCGGGAAGCGGAAAAGGTCGGCGTACATTTGGGTGTTCATGCGGCCGAGCCAGGTGCCTGCCACGATTCCGATCACACTGCCAACGAAGACGATGCCGATAACGAACTTCGCGTAATGCAGACCTACCTCGCTGCTCGAGTAGCCGAATGCTTTCATGAGGCCGATCTGGCCGCGTTCCGTCGCAACGAGGCGCCCTAGCACCATGTTGGTCAGGAACGCCGAAATAACCAGGAAGATCGTCGGCAGAATCATCGACATGGTCCTGAGCTGCTCCATTTCGTTCATGACGAACCAGTTGGAGAGCTGGTCCTCCCGCGCAATCGCACCGACACCGCCGTAGGGCTCGAGAATGCGGTCGAGTTGTTGCAACACCTGCGCGGTGTTCGCGCCTCGCTCGAGACCGAGCGACACGCTGTTGAACGCACCTTTCAGATCGTAGGCTGCTGCGAGTGACTCGTGACTCATCCAGAGGATGCCGAAGCGCCGGTCGTCCGGCATCAATGCACCCGGGCCCAGCGCATAAACGAATTCCGGCGACAATGCGGTCCCGACGATGCGGAGCTCCCGGCGGTGACCATTGATCACGGCGACAATTTGCTCACCGCTTGCAAGATTGTGGGCCTCCGCAAACGGTTCGTTGAGTATTACCTCGTCTTCAGCGCCTTCCCCGGGCAGGCGACCGCTGCGAAGCACGAGCTGGTTCAGGACCGGCTGACGCTCTGCGGGTACCGAAACGAACTGACCCATCACCGGCTCGGCGAAGCCCTCGATATCGACGGTCGCGAAGCGCGACACCCGCGCCTGCACAGTGCGCACTCCAGGGACCGCGGCAATGCGTTGCTCGACGCTCTCGGGTGCGCGCTTGACCCACGCAAAAACATCGCCGAAGCGGTAACGCTCATAATAAGCCGCCGTGGTTTCGTCGAGCGCCTCAAGCGTCGACAGCGACATAATGAGTGCCGCGATGCCCGCCGCGACGACCATGCCGATGGCCAGCACCTGCCCCCGCAGGTGCCAAAGGTCGCGCAGTACTTTGCGGTCTATTGCGCGCATTACCATGCCAGCTCCGCGGCCGCGCGACGCACCGCGTTTTCCTCAATGCTTGCAATCACGCCGTCGGCAACGTGCAGCACCCGATCGGCCATCGAGCCTATGACCGTGTTGTGGGTGATGACGGCCGTAGTGGTGCCGAGTTCGCGATTGACCTGGTCGATAGCCTCAAGCACCAGAATGCCGGTCTCGCTGTCAAGGGCGCCCGTTGGCTCGTCACACAGCAGGATTTCCGGTTGCTTGGCGATTGCACGGGCGATCGCGACGCGCTGCTGCTCGCCGCCGGAAAGTTGCGCCGGGAAATGATGCAAACGCTTGTCCAGACCGACAATGCCGAGCGCCTTGGCCGGGTCAAGCGGACGTTTTGCGATCTCGGTGACCAAAGCGACGTTTTCCTCGGCCGTCAGGCTGGGAATCAAGTTGTAGAACTGGAAGACAAAGCCGACGTGATCGCGGCGGAAGCGGGTCAGCTCCGATTCATCGGCGCCCGTCAGCTGGTGGTCGCGAAAGCGGACAGACCCCGATGTTGGCGTATCCAGCCCGCCGATGATGTTCAGCAGCGTCGACTTGCCCGACCCTGACGGGCCCAGTATGACGACAAGTTCGCCCTCGTACAGATCGAGATTGGCGCCTCTCAGTGCGTGGACTTCAACCTCACCCGTGCGATAGATCTTGGTAAGGTCCCGAGCAGTTAATGTAGTGATCATGGCAGCGCTCGCGGTAACCGACTACCATTGCACCTGAGTCCCGTGGCCACCTCAATCCGCAGAATCCCTCATGCGCCTATCGGGTACTGACAACTTGACGACGTCTGAGCCACAATCGATGGATGAGCAGATCCGCGTCGATGTACAAACGCCACCGATTTCCACCCGAGATCATTCAGCACGTCGTCTGGCTCTATCATCGTTTCAATTTGAGCAGCCGCGATATCGAGGACCTTATGGGCGAGCGTGGTATCGCAATCAGATACGAGTCAATCCGACTGTGGTGTATCAAGTTCGGCTCGAAATACGCGAAACGGCTTCGGCGCCGGCATCAAGGTTACGGCGATACCTTTTACCTTGATGAGGTTTTCGTGAGAATTCAGGGCGAACAACACTATCTCTGGCGCGCGATCGATCGGGATGGCGAAATAGTTGACGTGTTCCTACAACGGCACAGGGATGGAAAGGCAGCAAAGCGCTTCTTCAAACGGTTGCTGCGGGTGAGCGGCAATGAACCGCGGAAAATCGTCACAGACAAGCTTCGGAGCTACGGTGTTGCTCATCGAGAACTTATCCCGGACACCACCCACGATACGACGCAGTACGCCAACAATCGTGCCGAGCTTTCACACCAGCCAACGCGGGTCAGAGAGCGTGGCATGAGAAAATTCAAGTTCGCGCATCAGGCGCAACGGTTTCTGAGTACTCACGCTGCTGTCTACAATCTGTTCAATCTGGGGCGCCATACGATTTCAGCCAAACACTACCGATTGTTCCGACAACGCGCCTTTGCATCTTGGAGAATTGCGGCAGCGCTGTAAGGCAACGGTTAGCAGGCACTCGATCGAATAGGGAACTTAATTTGTCAGTACCCCTTGGGCACCTTCGCCGGGTTCTTGCCATCGAAACGGTCGTCGTCTATCAGGTAGCTATACATGCTTCGCATCACGTCGCGAATCGTCCGTGCCCGAGCCGGTCGCCCCACTTCGACGAACTCGCGCAACAGCTCCCGATACTCGTCTTTGTCAAACTCCGTGACCTTGGCGTTGCCCCAGCGCGGCATGATGTCCTCGCGAACACGTGCTCGATACTGCCGGGCATTCGTCGTGCCGTAATCGAGATACTCGTCCATCGCTTCGCGAATTGTCAGGATACGTGTCCTTTGCTTCGCCGCCCGTTCCGGTTCTGGGTCGATACCGCCACGCGCGTCGGCGACAAGTTCCTGCGCTTCCGCACGTGCTTCCTCGATGGTTGTGCCGGGCCAGCGGCCAAGATGTTTGCGACGTGGGTTCTTCTCGCTGGTCACCGTATACGATGCGTACAGGGACTTCGTGCCGGTGGGCTGCACGCGAACAAGCAGTCCGCTACCGTATCGCCCTCCGCATCCCGTCGCGAACTTCATAAGCACGATTTAAGCCCGGCCGTAGTGCGGCCACCCGGTCGTACGTGAGCTCCGTCTTCCGTTTCATAACCATAACGGAAGTTGTAATGGAAGCAGGGAACCCGCAGCAACGGTCTTGGGGTTGCGCCGCGTGCGCGAGAAAACGGCTCTGGAGTTGCTACACGTAGGAATTGGTGGCCAGGGGCGGAATCGAACCACCGACATGCGGATTTTCAGAAATCTAAGTGGTTGATTCGATTCATATTTATCAACCAGTTACCGGGGCGTCCGTTGCTCTTGTTGCACCACCGTGCACAACCATGCACAGCTGATCCACGCAAATCTCACGCAGTCGTCCGTCGCGCCCGACGGTCGAATCGAAATCAATACACAAGGCGGCGCCGTGGATGTCGATTGTCGAAGCCGTTCAGGGCAGCCAGGTTGAATTAGAATTCCTGACAATTCCTGCTCGACGCTGCCGCCAATCTTCTCATCGCTTTATGAGCTAGACTTTGCTAATCAAAAATAAAAATGTGCTGGCAGGAGGGACGCTTTATGACGAATTCCAGCTGGCCGCTTCGCGTCGTGGCGCCGGCAGCCGTCGTGGGACTTTGCGCAGCGTTCGCCCTGCCGCAATCTTCGTTGGCGCAGAATGATACCGAAGAAGACGACAGCGACCGCGCGGTCGAGGAAATAGTCGTGACGGGAACCCGCATCCGGCGCCGCGACTTCAGCTCGATCAGTCCGCTTACGACTATCGATCGGGTGAATATCGAGTTCTCAGGCCGTCCGACACTGGAAGAGACGCTTAACAGGATGCCGCAGGTCATGCCTGACTCCGGCCGCACATCGAATAGTGGGGATGGCACGGCACGGGTCAACTTGCGCGGGCTGGGGGCCGGCCGAACGCTGGTCCTGATCAATGGGCGCCGCCTCGCGCCCTCCGGGGTCGGTACCGCGGTCGACCTGAACAACCTTCCGCAGACGCTGGTCCAGCGGGTTGAGATTATTACGGGCGGGGCTACGGCTGTCTATGGATCGGACGCCATCGCGGGCGTCGTCAACTTCATTCTACGCGACGACTTCGCGGGCCTGAGCTTCGACGGCAATTTCGGCATCACTGAAGAAGGAGATGCCAGGACTCGGGATGTAAACGTCGCCTTCGGCCACAACCTGGCAGACGGGCGTGGCAACGTCGTCCTTTATGCGGACGCTTTGGAACGCGACGAGCTGTTTGCCGGGGAGCGCGAATTCACGCGCGTCGCGCTCGAGGATGACTGGCAGGGCAACCTAATCCCGCGCGGAAATTTCCGCGTGCCGGAACTGTTGATATTCCAACCTGTCGACGTCGGTGGCGGTCCAATCTTTCCGATCTTCGAGTCGGACGGCACATTCCGCGAGTTCATTGATCCGGACGATCGTTACAACTTTGCGCCGATCAACTATCTGCAACTTCCGCTGAGCCGTGTTTCGGCAGGCGTGATGGCCGACTACGGCTTTGCCGATGCCATCGAAGTCTACGTCGAGCTCGGCTACGCCAACAACGAGGCGGAGACCAATCTCGCGGAAGTACCGGCCGGCGGTGCCCTGACGATCAACCTCGATAATCCTTTCCTGGCGCCGGAATCGCGGCAGATGCTGGCTGACAACTTCACTGTCGCGCCGAACCTGGCCACGTTTCCCTACGGACGACGCATGAGCGAAGTCGGGCCCCGAATAACCAGGAATGATCGCGATTTCTGGCGGAGCGTCGTTGGAGTCCGCGGCGACCTGGCTGGCGACTGGAAATACGACGCGTGGCTCACCTTGACGGATGCAAAAGAGAAGCAGTTCCTCGTAAATGACGTCTCGCGCTCGCGATTTGCACAGGGCCTACTTGTGGATCCCTCGACCGGTCAGTGCATGGATACCAGCGGCGGTTGCGTGCCGGTCAACCCGTTTGGTCCCGGCAACATCTCGCCCGAGGCGGCTGATTTCATTCGCATCAGCGACGTGCAGAACACTACGGAACGCAAGCAGACCGTCGCAAGCGTATTCGCGACAGGCCCGCTTGCGGAACTAAGGGCCGGCCCTGTCGACGCCGCCTTCGGAATGGAATGGCGTCGGGACCAGGGCGATTTCACCGCCGACGAAGTGCTGTTTCAGGGAGACACGCTGGGCTTCCCCGGCGAATCGTCTATCTCCGGTGCCGAGGAAGTATTGGAAATGTACGGCGAAGCCGTGATTCCGCTCGCGGCCAATACGGCATGGGCTGATTACGTTCAGCTGGAGATCGGTGCCCGCTACTCAGACTACAAACTGGCGGGCGGGAACCGGACCTTCAAGCTAGGCGGCGAATGGGCGCTTCCCGGCGGTCTGGGCCTGCGGGCGATGCGTCAGCGCAGCGTGCGCGCACCCAACCTCGCGGAACTCTTTGAACAGCAGTTCACCGAACTGGGTTTCGTCGTCTCACCAAACAACCCGGATCCCTGCTCGGCATCGGCCGACCCGGTCGGCAGCGGCAGCGCGGACAAGTGCATCCTGCAGGGCCTGTCGACAAACGAAATCGGTGTGTTCGAGGCACCCGAGATCGTATTCGGCGAGTTCCTGCGCGGCGGGAACCTGGCACTCCAGCCTGAGACAGCAGAGACATTCACTATTGGCGCCGTCCTCAACCTCGACGTCCTGCCGAACTGGTCGTTGGCGATCGACTATTTCGCGCTGGAAGTCGAGGACACGATCGGCGGAATCGATGCACGGTCGATCTGCTTCGATCCGGAGAACACCGAGAATCTCTTCTGCGAGAACATCGAGCGCGATGCAAGCGGGAACATCTTCCGTGTCACCAACCTGACGAGCAACCGCGGCCTGCTCGAAACCAGTGGCATCGACACCCAGGTCCGTTTCGCTGCCGACCTTCCGGGTTGGCTCTCGTTTTCGGCATCCGGCGCCAGGCTGGAGTTGAATTCGATCTGGACGCATACCCTCGAATTCAAGCAGCAGGAGAACCCGACCTCACAGGTCCTGGAATGTGCCGGGCGCTTCGGCTCGCCCTGTTACGACGGCGAGGTATTCGACGGCGGCCAGACCATCGCCGAGGACCGTCTGATGACCTACGCCAACTACAGCTCCGGGGCCTGGTCGCTGCATGCGGCCTGGCGCTGGATCGAGGGTACTGACAATGCGGCGCCGCTGAGTCTCAACTTCCAGCTTCTCCCGGATCCAGAGCTCGCCGTGCCGGAAGTGGGCGACAAGAGCTACTTCGATCTCGGCATCGGCTATACGTTCGACGAGCGGTTCACGGCACGCCTGAATATCAACAACCTGTTCGAAACCGCCCCGCCGCAAATGGCCGACACCGTATTGGATATCAATACCGACTCCCAGACTTACGACGTGTTCGGGCGCAGCTATTTCTTGTCATTCACTGTGGTACTGGGTCAATAACTCAACCGGGAACTCGAGCGCCGCCAGCCGCGCCTCGGAGAATCCGCGCTCCTCGAGTATCGCCGCCCAACGCGGGTCGTCGTGGAGTTTAGCGAACAGCGGATTCGCGATCAGCATGCTCTCTCGGTCGGGCCCGGTTTCGTCAGCCCGGTAAAACCATTCGAATGCCAGGTCCTTCTCGCCGCGCCAGGCATAGACCTGCGCGACTTCTCGCGGGTATTGCTCGCCGTAGTCGTCGATATACCTCGCCAACAGCTCGTCCGACTCCTCCGCGCGTCCGAGGTCGTGGAATGCCATGGCGAGTCCGACGCGTGCCTGTCCGGCAGCATCCGGGAACCCAGCCTGTGCCATCCGTGCTTCTTCTTCTCGGAATACGGTTACTGCTTCGGCGGCCTTGCCCTGCAGCAGCTTCATGAGTCCGTACTGGTAGTGGCCTTCGCCGCGCAGGGATATGAACCGCGCGCGCAACGCTTCCGCCTTGTCGAGTTGCCCGGCGTACATATTGATTCTTGACGCTTCGTACAGGCATAAGGTGCACAAAGGATCGACCGCCATCGATCGTTCGCTCATTGCGAGCGCATCCTCTTTCTGCCCGATGAGCAGAGCAAAGCGCGAAGCATGCCGCAGGATCTCGGCGTCGTTTGGCTCGCTCCTGAGAGCCCGCGCGTAGCTCGCCGTCGCCGCCTGCAGGTCCTTGTCGACATACATCGCTTGCCAAGCGAACATGTTATGGACACTGCCGTTCTCGGGCTCGATCGCCAGGATGCGGCCCGCGAGCTTGAGCCAGCGCTCGTCTTCTTCTTCCCTGGTAATCAGCCCTTGCCGGCGCGCGGACCAGTTTGCGTAAATTTTCCAGACCATGGCCGGGGTGTAGTTCGGATCGATCTCCAGCGCCTCGTCGAGCAACGCCGTCATTGCTTCGGTATCAGCGTTGTTGACATTGTCGTCCCAGAGCTTTTTGGCCTGCAGCGTCAGGGCCAGCACTTCGAGCGTCGTTCGCCTCGCTTTCGGGAGCGATTCGCCGGCCTGGATCGCGAGACCCTTCGTTACATCGCCGGCGATCTCGTCCTGGATCGCAAAGATATCGGCGAGCGTGCCCGTGTAATCCTTCGACCAGCGCGACTTCCCGTCGGCGGCATCGAGCAACTGGGCGCGAACGCGGACCCGGTCGCCCAGTTGCGTCACGGCGCCGGTCAGCAGGTGAGACACGCCGAGCCGCTTGCCGATTTCCGATGTCGCGAGGCCCTGCCCCCTGAACGAGAACGCAGGCGACCGCTCGATCACGAGCAACTGCGGCAGTTTCGCGAGCAAATCCCGAACCTCGCCAGCCAGGCCGTCCGCCAGGTAATCCGGCAGCGCGTCGGGGCTCTCGTTGCTGAACGGCAGAACCGCGATGGAGTATCGAACCTCCGGAGCCGGCGGCACCAGCTTATCGTAGACGAACCAGGCCAACGCGATGGTGAGGATGACGATGACGATGCGGTCGAACCTTCGGCCCGCACGGACCGCGCCAGCACCGTCGCCCGCCGCTTCGGCCCCGTCATCCACCCGGATGCCCTCGGGCGTCCACTCCAGTGCCCATGCAAGGATCATTGCCGGCACGAAACCGATCGCGAGAACCGTGATTACGGTTCGCACATAGTGCTCGAGACCATACTGCGGGAGGATGGTCTCGGCGACCTGGATAATCAGCCAGGCCGACACGACGTACGCAACTGCGACGCGCAGCACGTTGCGGCGTTTCAGTTCGTTAAATAACCTCACGAGAATAAACCGCGAAGCTGGGAAACCACACCTATCCCAGTTTATAGCAGAAGAACGGGTGTGGGTCCCGAAAACTCACGCGGCCTCGGGCAAATAGTAGTGGTGCAGCCCTTGAACAGCCGAATTTTCTACGGTGCGCTCAGGTGCCGCTGGGCGTACGGGCCGGGTATCTGGCGCGTCGCCCTCTAGCGACCGATGTGTGCGCCATCGGTTGTAGTTAGCGACATATGTCTTGAGCAAACGCGTCAGATGTCGCCCGTCAAGAACAATCACGTGATCGAGCATTTCGCGTCGAATACTCCCGATCAGCCGCTCCGCATAAGCGTTTTGCCAAGGCGATGCCGGCGCGGTCACGACTTCTTCAATACCCAAGGCACGGAGCTTCCGGCGAACCTTACTACCGTAAATGGCATCGCCATCTCTCAGTATGTAGCGCGGCGCAGACTCAAATGGGAAAGCTTCTACCAGCTGCTGCGCCGTCCACTCTGCGGTCGGATGCTCGGTCACGTTGAAGTGCAGCACCCGGCGCCGATCATGGCCGAGGATGACCAAGACAAACAGTACTTTCAGCTCGGCGGTTGGCACGACAAAGAAGTCCATGGCCGCGAGGTCCTTTGCGTGCAATCGGAGAAACGTCCGCCAGCCAGGCGAACTCGGTCGAGGACGCCTGGGCTTATACTTCTCCACAGTCGACTTAGCGACGTCTATCCCGAGTTTCTTGAGCTCCAAGACGATCTTGGGCGAGCCCCAGGTCGGATTTGCTACCCACATTCGCCTGATTAGCGCGCGCAACTCAGGTGGAATTCTCGGTCGACCGGGCTTGCCCGCACGACTCAATTCTCGCCAGTAGTCACGGAATCGCTTCTTTTGCCACTCCAGCACCGTCCGCGGCTGGACGAGATACAGCGCCCTTTTCCATGGCGACCAACAGCGCGAAATTAATGACCACAACAACCGATCGGCTGACCGAATGTTGGGTCTGCGTCCTTCCTCCTTATAAACTGCGAGCTGGTGTCGGAGCGCGGCAACTTCTAGCTGAAGTGAAGCGTGAGATCGGCAGGTCCGAGTGACGTAGGTAACAATAAATACGAGCCATCGAGTCATCCTTGAATGCTACCGATCACCCGAAAACCTTCAAGAAAATCAATCTGCACGGGTTTTCGGGACCCACAACCGAACCACGCAAAATTCACGCAGTGTTTGATACGCGAAGCGCCGGCGTTTTGGATTGCAGAGCGTAGTAGCCGATCCGGCCCCACACTAAGCAACTGCAGCCCTAAGCACCTCGCAGCGCTTAAGGGCCCCCTCGGCAATTGAATCCCGTAATTCAGTCGGAAAGTTCTTCGGTAACGCCGCGGAAGCGTTCTCTATGGCAGCAGGGAAGTCATCCACAAGCTGACCCAACGCGGTTTCAACCATGGAATCAGGGACGCCTGCCTTTTTTGCCGTCTGATAATAGTGGCGCACCTGAATTTCATGGACGCGATAGTGATTGCTGTTGCCAACTGACATGGCAAGCTTTAGCTGCTTGCGTTGGATTTGCTTAAGGTCAAATAGATGCTGCGCTGACATCACATCATAGAGCGGCGTGAGCTGAAAACCGCCGTGCGGATACAGGAACACGCTAAAGTTCTTGGCATGACCATCTAACGCTGCGAGTAGCCAAAAGGCTATTTGTGCCTTGAGGAACATTAGCTGGTCGTAATCGGGATCATCACTGCCTTTGAGGAACTCGAACATACCGGCCATGCTCGGACCGCCACCAGCCTGATATTTCCTGGTTGGCTGAATCGACAACGCCTGGCAACAATCTTCCTGTGGAACGCGCAGCAGTCGTCCGTCGCTCGTCCAGCGGCGATCAAACCGCTCGACAACGAGCGCGATTTGACCGTCAAAATCAACAATGTCGGTATCTGCAGCGGGAATATTCAGCTCGTCGAGAATCCGCATGCAGAAATGCTCATTCTCAACGCTGTGCGTTAGGTCACGTCCGTCGCGATCTCCGATCTGAGGTTTGAGAATATGGGTTGTCGCAGTCGTTCCCGATGGCCTGTGCCACTTTTCATCCCACCATAGAAGGGCCGTCTTGTCTTGCGCTCCCGCAATTGAAATCCGAAAGTCTGGATCGTCATCGATGCCCAGTGGCGCGGTCGCAAGGTTCTTCAGCTTCTCACCGATCTTTTCGTTGCTGATGGGTTTGGCTTTAACCTCACCGGCTTTACCAGGCTTAATGCCGTCCGGCAAGAATTGCAGCGCGCCTACACAATCGCGGCCAATCGCGGCGAGCAGACTATAGGGATCGATGCCGTCCGCACCACTGCGCGCTGCGACCTGTTTACGAATATCGTCGTTGTCCGGCAGCAGGTTATCGAAGACAGCGATGACCGGATCACCGGCATAGCGATCTTCACGCAGCGGCAAGGACAATGACACCGGAAATGTATCTTCCCAATCCAGCCAGCTCTGATCGTATTGAAACTCGATCGCGCCGGAAGTCTCGCGCTGGAGCCGCCCGACAAGGCGCGCGTTCAGGTAGACATCGAGCGGTATGTTTGCGCTCTTCCTCGCCATCAGAACAAGTCCTCAAGGTTTTTGGCTGACGCGCTGCCGCGCTTGTCGATAATGATTTCCAATCCGAGCGCCGTAAGGACATCAAGCAAAGTGCTGAGCCGCGTCGCGGGTTGCCCGGCCTCAAGTTTTGAGACCGTGGCCTGACGCAAGCCAATCCTCTTGCCGAGCTCGGTTTGTGTGAGCCCGGCATTGCGCCGCGCGCGGCGAATGATCGCCCCGATTTGTTTGGCTGTGCGTGCGCGTTGCATCATGAGAGATCTCCTTCCTGATACGCTTATACGCGAATGCGTATAAGTCGTCAATATACGGGAACGCGCATAATTTTTCTTTATACGCGATCGCGTATCCGCATGCTGCCCAACCCCAACCCACGGCGACCATATCCGATGAGTTGGGCCGAGCAGCAGGTCTTGTTCTCCGAGTTACCGTCGCATCTTGCAGAAATGGCGTTGTTCACCGTTAACACCGGTTGCCGCGATTCCGAAGTCTGCAGAATGCAATGGGAGTGGGAGGTCAAAGTCGCGTCACTTGATACCTTTGTATTTATTGTTCCGAGAAAATTCGTCAAGAACGGCGAAGAACGACTGGTAGTACTCAACGACATTGCCAAGCGAGTCGTGGATTCGCGCCGAGGGAAACACCCGACGCACGTATTCGCATTCAAAGGCAAACCGATACTAAGGATGCTGAACAGCTCCTGGTGCCGGGTTCGCGAGAAGGTCGGGCTAGCGCAGGTTCGTGTTCATGACCTGAAGCACACATTCGGCCGTCGCTTACGAGCGGCCGGAGTGAGTTTTGAAGATCGACAGGACCTGCTCGGACACCGTTCCGGACGAATGACGACACACTACTCGGCAGCGGAGCTTAGCAAGCTCATTGAAGCGGCCAACACAGTGTGTGAAAGAAACGGTAACAAGCCTGAGTTAGTGGTGTTGCGACGGTTTAGTGTCAATTGACTCACGCAAGGGTAGATTGCGGAGCTTTGAAAGATTGCTTCGCTTCGCTCGCAATGACGAGGGTTTTCAAGTAGTTAGAATGGTGGCCAGGGGCGGAATCGAACCACCGACACGCGGATTTTCAGTCCGCTGCTCTACCAACTGAGCTACCTGGCCTCTTTGTGACACGACGAGATCGCTTCGTCGCTTTGCTCCTCGCAACGACGCTGAACCGTCGTTTTCAGTCCTCGCCTGCCTCAATCGTGCCGCGTTCGGTCGCCTGCAATGCAGGCTCCTACGGTTACTGCCTCAATCGTGCCACGTTCGGTCGCCTGCGATGCTGGCTCCTACTGCCAACCGGTCCTTGTCACACGACGCCTGCAATGCGGGCTCCCGCAGAAAACCCAGCCAAACGGGTAGCCGAAGAGCGGGGTATTAGACCGGGGCGGTCCAGGGGAGTCAAGGCCGTCAAATGCGCTCCATCCTGCTGCCTTTTGCCAGCCGAACCTGGCGCCTTTCTCCCTAGCGAAGCTGCTGGATAAAGATCGCAAGAATGGCCGCCGGGCAGACAAAGCGTACATAAAACGGCCAGATCCGCCAGAACAGGCCGCGGTCGCCGTCCGGCATGCCCTTCCTGATCTCGGCGATCACGGTGTTTCGATGCCAGATCCAGCCCGCAAACACGCACATCAGCAGGCCCAGCATAGGCTGGCTGTAGCGCGTGGTGATTGAAATCGTCAGGCCGAACAACGTGCCGAAATTGAAAATGAGCAGCACGCTGACGAGCGTGATCGCGCCGCCTATTAAATAAGTGGCGCGTTTGCGATTCATGTCGTGGTTTTCGACTGCGTAAGCAACCGGTACCTCGAGCATCGAGATCGAAGACGTCAAAGCGGCCACCAGCATCAGCATGAAAAATGCAAAGGCGACGAAGACTCCCGCACCGCCCATGGTTTCGAACAGGGCCGGTAACACCGTAAAGATCAGCGTGTCCTCGGCGATTAGCTTCCCGGCGGCATCGTAAATCTGCACGCCGTTGTGTTGCGCAACGTACATCGCCGGAATAATCAGCATGCCCGCCAGCACCGCAATACCGATATCAAACAACGTGACCGAGCGGCCGAGCGATACGATGTTCTCGCGATCGCTGACGTATGAACCGTAGATCAGCATCGTACCGACACCGAGCGACATGGAGAAAAACGCCTGCCCCATGGCGCCCAGGATCAGGGCAGGATCGGTAACGCGACTGAAATCCGGAACCAGGTAAGCCCGGACACCTTCGCCCGCACCGTCCAGCGTCAGCACATAAACAATCAGCAGCACCAGTATGCCGATCAATGAGGGCATGAGGCGCGTGCACCATTTCTCGATGCCGTCCTTAACGCCGCCGCAGATGATCGCCACCGTCAGAAACATGAAAATGCCGGTGAACACCAGGTTCCGACCCAAAGAGAAACCGGTCAGCCACTCGGATGTGCTGTACATGCCGGCCATTTCGGCAGCGGCTGCCAGCGTATAAGCCAGCATCCAGCCGGCAACGATAGCGTAAAAGCTCAAGATCAGACTTGCCGTGGTGATGCCCAGATATCCGGTTGCGGCGCCAACGTGCCGCGTAGCGTCGTTGTTCGCGATTCCTCGCAATGCCGTGACAGCATTCGCTTTCGCATGGCGGCCTATGATCAATTCCGCCATCAGCGCAGGAAACGCGAGGCAGAATGCCAGCAGCAGATAGACCAGCAGAAACGCGCCTCCGCCGTTGCCGGCCGCCTGCGTGGGGAATCCCCAGATATTTCCGAGACCGACTGCCGATCCTGCCGCAGCGAGAATGAAACCTATCCTGGAACTGAATTCACCGCGAGTAGCGCTCAATGGAATCTCCCCTCCTGTTTGTGCGAACAGTTTACCCGTCCGCGGATGTCATCGATATAATCAAACCCTCACAACAGGGAATGCCAATGTATAAACACCTACTGTCCGCAGCGCTGCTGTCGGTTTCGCTCGCAGCCGTTGCCGACGAAGGCATGTGGACGATTGACAATTTTCCAGCGGCAGCCGTTGAAGAAAAATACGATGTCAGGATAGATAAGCGGTGGCTGCGCTCGGCGCAACTGGCCACGACCCGGCTCGAGAACGGTTGCACGGGCTCGTTCGCATCGCCCGATGGCCTGATCCTGACGAACAATCACTGTACCTGGGGGTGCATCCGCAACCTCAGCAGCGAAGACCGTAATCTATCCGATGAGGGATTCCTGGCGGCGACGCGCGACGAGGAGTTGCAATGCCCGGGGCAGCAGGTCTCGGTACTGGTCGAATTCGACGATGTCACGAAGAAAATCGCGAAAGCGACTGCGAAGCTTGCGGATGCCGAGGCGAATGCGGCACGCAAGGCGGCTCTGACGGAGCTCGAATCCGCGTGCGAAAAAACCGCCGGCGGCAAGCTGCATTGCGAAGCGGTTACGCTGTACAACGGCGGCCAGTACTTCATCTACAAGTACAAGCGCTACGACGACGTGCGATTGGTTTTCGCACCGGAGCTGGATATCGCCGCGTTCGGCGGCGACCCCGACAACTTCAACTTTCCGCGCTGGTCTTTCGATATGTCGTTCCTGCGCGCCTACGAGAATGGCAGGCCGGCGGCGACACCGAACTATCTTGCCTGGCGGAACGGTGGTCCCGAAGCGGGCGAGCCGGTGTTCATCACCGGCCACCCGGGATCGACCTCGCGGCAGTTGACCCTGTCGCAACTGCGTATACTGCGCGATGTCGTATACCCGATCTGGCTGTTGCGCTACTCGGAACTTCGCGGACGCATGCTCGAATGGCAAAAGACCAGTGACGAAGCTGCGCGCACCGTGCAACAACGGATCCTCGGATTTGAGAACGGCATCAAGGTGCGGCGCAATCAACTCAAAGCTTTGCACAACGACGAAATGTTGGCGCAGAAGGCCGAAGACGAACGTGCACTCAAAGCGGCAATTGCCGAAAACCCGCAATACCAGGCGGCCTACGGCGAAGCCTGGAAACTGATCGACGGCTCTATCGAAACAGAACGAAACCTGTTCGAGGAACACCTGTTCATCGAGAACGATGCCGCGCTATACAGCGGCCTGTTCGATTATGCAAAGACCATCGTGCGTGGCACGGCCGAGCGCGAGAAACCGAACAAGGACCGGCTGCGCGCTTACACGGAAGCCGCTCTGCCACAGGTGGAACAGGGATTGCTGGCAGCGGTCCCGATTAACAGGGAATTCGAAAAACTCACACTGACGTTCTCGCTCGAAAAAATGCGTGAGTGGCTGGGACCGGACAGCCAGTACGTTCACAAGATACTGGGCAACGAGTCACCGCATGTACTGGCGGCCAGTCTCGTGGAAAACAGCCGCCTCGACGACCCGGGTTATCGCGAAGCACTGTGGCGCGGTGGCGTGAACGCCGTCGCCGCGAGCGACGATCCGATGATCAAACTGGCGGCAAGAATCGACGGCGATGCGCGCGCGCTGCGCAAGCGGTACGAAGATGAAGTCGAGGCGCCCCGTACTCGCGGCGAAGAAATGCTTGCCGATGCGCGCTTCAAAATCTACGGCACGGAAACCTACCCGGATGCAACGTTCACGCTGCGCGTAACCTACGGCGCCGTCGAGGGATGGCAAGAGCGCGGCGAGATGGTTGATCCTTTCACGCGAAGCCGCCGACTGTTCGAGCGCGCCACCGGGGAGCGCCCGTTCCGGCTACCCGACAGCTGGCGACAGGCGCGCGAACAGCTCGATGCCGATACGCCGTTCAACTTCGTGGCCACGACGGACATCACCGGGGGAAACTCCGGCAGCCCGATGATTGCGGCAGACGGCACGCTGGTCGGCATTGCGTTCGACGGCAATATCCATTCGATCGCCGGCGACTACTGGTTCGATCCCGGCACGAATCGGACAGTCGGTGTCGACTCGGCCATCATGCTCGAAGCACTGCGAAAAGTTTATTCAGCCGGTCACCTGGTTGAGGAACTTACTGTTGTGAATTAGCAGTGCAGCTCACTTGATTTGGTCGCCCGCGCGTCACTCCTGCATCAATGTCATCAGGGCCACCACCGTGGATTCCACGCCGGCCCGCACAGCCGGTTCCGGCGAGATCCTGAACAAGGGCGAGTGATGGCTCGGAACCGGCGGGCCGCCTGCCTTTGCCCGCTCGAAGTCCGCGGCCGGTGTGCCGCCAATGGCCCAGTAAACGCTCTGGATCGACGGATTCACGGTGAAGAACGGGAAGTCCTCCGCACCCATGCCTTTCGTCGGAATGTCGACTACCGCGCCTTCGCCAATCTTCTCTGCCCAGGCGATTTTCAGCCGGCGGGCCAGCGCGGCATTGTTGGTGGTCGGCGGCACACTTTCTTCGGACACGATCACCTCCGGCAACTTGTCTTCCGGCAGGCCTGCGACGCGGCCCATGTTGACGGCGATGCGCTTGATGCCATCGAGCAGCAAGGTGCGCGTTTCTTCACTCGTGCTTCGCACAGTGAGTTGCAGATGCGCATTGTCCGAAATGATGTTGTGCTTGGTGCCGGAATGAAAGGAACCTACAGTAACGACACCGGGATCGCGCGGCGACAGTTCACGTGACACGAGAGTCTGCAATGCCATGACGATCTGGGCGCCAAGCACGATCGGGTCCTTACCGGCATGCGGGTGTGCGCCGTGCGCGCCGATACCGTGTATCACGATATCGACCGTGTCCGCGCCGGCATAGGGACTGCCCTCGGACACGTTGATGATGCCAGCGACATCCTGCGACGAGACATGAAAACCGAGCGCGTAATCCGGCGCGCCGAACCTTTGCCAGATTCCGTCGTCCTTCATTGCACGGGCACCCAGCACACGCTCTTCCGCGGGTTGCACGATGAGCATCAGCGTGCCGTTCCACTCGGCTTTTCTCGCCGCCATTTGCCGCGCGGTGCCAACAAGACTGGTGATGTGCACGTCGTGACCGCAAGCATGCATGACCGGCACAACGTTACCGGTAATCGGATCCTTCTGTGTTGCTTTCGAAGCATTGTCGAGACCGGATTTTTCTTCGACGGGCAGTCCGTCCATATCGGCGCGCATCATCACCAGCGGGCCGTCGCCGTTTTTCATGATGGCAACGACACCGGTACCACCGACGTTCTCGGTGACATCGAATCCGGCAGCACGTAATTCCTGCGCCATTCGCGCCGCGGTCTTGTGTTCGACCAGCGAGAGCTCCGGATTTCGGTGAAAGTGGTCGAACAGGCCGGCGAGGTGTGTGTCGTAGTCCTTACGTATGTCGTCGTTCAGGTCCGTCGCCAATGACCATGGCGCGCAAAAGATGCTGATTGCAGCGGCAAGTATTCTCGAATTTCTCATTGTTGTCCCCGGCCGAATGATGAACTGCGGACAGTCTACCTAATCCGGCGGAGCACCCAAAAAAAAGCCGGGCTAAAAGCCCGGCCCAAGCGAGTGCCTGACTGCGGGGGGTGCAGGATCAGGCAGCTTTCAATGCATCGGCAGCCGAGAGGTAATCGTAGCCAAGTTCCTTGGCGACCGCCTCGAAGTTGACGTGACCGGCGTGCACGTTCAAGCCGTTTGCCAGATGCGGGTCGCGCGACAATGCCTCGCGCCAGCCGAAATTGGCCAATGCCTTGGCGAAAGGCAGCGTAACGTTGGTGAGCGCGAAAGTGGATGTGCGCGGCACGGCGCCCGGCATGTTGGTCACGCAGTAATGCACAACTTCGTCGACGACGTAAGTGGGTTCGGCATGCGTGGTCGGCCGGCTGGTTTCGAAGCAGCCGCCCTGATCGATTGAGATATCGACGAGCACGGAACCCGACTGCATTGCCTTGACGTGCTCTTTGGAAACGAGCTTGGGTGCGGCCGCACCAGCAACCAGCACGGCGCCGATAACGAGGTCGGATTCGACAATGAGCGTGTCGATGGCCTGCTTGGTCGAATACACAGTGCGCACGCGCCCGCCGAAAATATCGTTGATCTGGCGAAGTCGTGGTACGGAACGATCGAGAATCGTAACGGTGGCGCCGAGTCCTGCTGCCATCTCGGCCGCGTGCGTGCCGGCGACGCCACCGCCAATGACCAGTACCTTGCCCGGCGAGACGCCCGGGACGCCGCCGAGCAGCACACCGCGTCCGCCATTGGCTTTTTGCAATGCAAAGGCACCGGCCTGGATCGACAGGCGTCCCGCGACTTCGCTCATCGGTGTCAGAAGTGGCAACGATCTGTCGGCTGCGGTAACTGTTTCGTAGGCAATTGCCGTGCACCCGGATTTGACCAGTGCCTCTGCCTGTTTGGGATCGGCCGCGAGATGCAGGTAGGTGAATAACACCTGGCCTTTGCGCAGCATCGCGCACTCGTGCAACTGCGGCTCCTTGACCTTGACCACCAGGTCTGCCGTCTCGAACACCTGCTCCGGTTTGGACGCAATCTTCGCGCCGGCCGCTTTGTAGTCTGCATCCATCATGCCGATGCCGGCACCGGCGTTGGTCTCGACGATTACTTCATGGCCGTCAGACACGAGCTCCCGAACGCCTGCCGGCACCATGCCGACGCGATATTCCAGAACCTTGATTTCCTTAGGTACACCGATCTTCATTGTTATTGTCCCCCCGGACCTGCGTAGATTAAGGCGCGCAGGATACCCCGGCTGCGGCGCAACTGCCTTGCTGATCCGGTGACTTATTTGCCAATTAATGGCATATTCTGCGGCCTAGCCCCCTATTATCGAAGGATTCTGCGGTGCAGCTGGACCGTTACGACAAGGCCATCCTCAGGGCGCTGCAGCAGGACGGGCGTATCAGCAACGTGCAGCTGGCGGCCCGAGTCAACCTGTCCGAATCCGCCTGCCTGCGGCGAGTCCGCGTTCTCGAGCAAGAAGGCCTCATCGAGCAATACGTGGCGCTCCTGAACCAGAAGAAAGCCGGCGTCGGTGGCACGGTGTTCGTACACATCGCGTTGCGGCGTGAGGAACAGAGCGAGCTCGCGGCATTCGAGGAAGCCGTACAGGGCATTCCCGAAATCATGGAGTGTTACCTGATGACCGGTGAGTTCGACTACCTGCTGCGAGTCGTCGTTTCCGACATGGCCGATTTCGAACGATTGCACAACGAGGCGCTTACACGACTGCCGGGGGTCGCGCGAGTCAATTCAAGCGTTGCGATACGCACCGTGATGAAGACAACGGAATTGCCGCTCGCAACCAAGTAGAAAAGAGAAAAAGGGGCCGGATACATTTTATTATTAAAATGTATCCGGCCCCTTTTTATAAAATGTATCCGGCCCCTTTTTCTCTTTTCTACTTGGGGACGTATTCCTTCGGCTTTTCCGAACCACCGCCGAAGAAGAATTTCTCCATCTCCGTTTCCAGGAATTTACGGGCTTCCGGTTCGATCGGTGTCAGCCGGTATTCGTTAATCAGCATCGTCTGGTGCGCTACCCAGCGCTGCCATCCTTCTTTAGAGATGCTGTCATAGACACGCTGGCCCAGCGGGCCCGGGTACGGCGCATAGTCCAGGCCGTCTCCCTCTTTTCCCAGCAATGCACACCGTACTTTCCGAGCCATGATTACCAACCTGATTCCTGAAGCGAATTGACGAGTTTGCGTACCGGTGCCGCAAGTCCAATGCCGTTCGATTCGTCAATGGGTATCCAGCGGGCGGCGTCCGGTTCCGACACTTTACTCGATGCCCCTTGCAGCCGCACCACCACCGGCCGGATATCGAGGTCGTAATGACTGAAGCTGTGGCGCAGCAGTGGTAGTTCGTTCTGTGCCGCGGGCGCCGCCGCAAGATTCTGCCGGCACCAGTCGCCAACAGTGTCTGCATCGCCGATTTCAGGAAGACTCCACATCCCGCCCCAAATTCCGGACGGCGGCCGCTTCTCGAAATACAGCGCGCCATCACACTCCGCGAGCAGCATGCAGGTTTTCCGCAACGGCCGCATTCGGCTCTCCCGTCTTCCCGGATAGAGGGCCTGAGTCGCGTCGCGATTCGCGGCGCAGTCTTCTCGCAAGGGGCAGCTCGCACAAGACGGCTTGCTTCGCGTGCACACGGTGGCACCGAGATCCATCATCGCCTGCGTGTATTCGGCCACCTGTGCTTGCGGCGTATGCAATTCCGCCTGTTTCCAGAGTTCGGATGAAACGGACGCCATACCGGGCCAGCCGTCAATCGCATGAAAGCGAGCCAGTACCCGTTTGACGTTGCCATCGAGAATGGCATGCCGCTCGTCCCTTGAAAGTGCGAGAATTGCGCCGGCCGTCGATCGTCCGATTCCCGGCAGTGCCATTACCTCATCGATGTGTGCTGGAAAGACACCAGCGAACTCGTCGACGACAATACGTGCCGCTTTGTGCAGATTGCGCGCCCTCGCGTAATAGCCGAGGCCCGCCCAATGCAGCAATACCTGGTCTGAATGTGCGTCGGCAAGCGACCGAATGTCGGGGAAGGATTTCATGAATCGTTCGAAATAGGGTGTGACGGTCGCAACTTGCGTCTGCTGCAGCATGATTTCCGAAACCCAGACGCGATACGGCGTAGGCTCTGATTGCCACGGCAAGTTCTTGCGGCCGCTTTTTTCGAACCAGCAGAGGACCCGATCGGCGAATGCGTTCACGGTTTTGGTTTCTTGCCCTGGGCGACCGCCTCGATCCGCTCGACGGCATCGGCGCCACCCGCTTTCAGTACCCGCTTCATGACAAAGGGCCCGATTACGGGGGGCACCCAGAAACTCGGCTCGAGTTCGAATTCATAAGCCAGCAGCGCCCCATTACCGTCCGGCTTCAATATCCAGCGCTCGCGACTGTATTCGAAGTCGCTTTTCTCCGGGTCGGCGAGTGCAACGATTTCCGTGTCCGGCTTCAGCGTCAGTTCACCGACCCGCACGAAGGACTTGCAGAACAACAGAATGCAGCCTTCCATGCGAGTAAAGTACCGCGGCTTGCCGTTCTTGCCCGGTTTGATATTTCGTGATTCGACGAAAACGCTGGAGAACTCCGTGAACAGGTCATAGTCGATCAGGACTTTGTATAGTTCGGTCACGCCGACATCGAAGCGTGTCTCGGAAGTCAGCCGGTATCGCTTTTCCTCTTTCTCTACTTTCACGTCACGCAGATCGGCGGAATGCGCTTTGACGCAAAGCAAAAGCACCAGTACGGCAGATCGCCGCCACAGAATTCCAGAGTTCATGCGCGAGGTCTCAACGTTTGAACAGGTCTTTCAACTTGTCTTTGACCTTGTCTTCCGTTGATTTTTCTTCTTGTTCCTCGCCTTCCGCAGTTTCGCCCTCGGCTGGCTCCTTCTCACCACCCAATAACTTGTCGAGCAGTTCGCCGCCCTTTTTCTCGATTTCCTTGCGCAACAATGCATTGACGTCAGGCTTGATTGAGGGCGACGCCAGCGGGCCGCTGACCTTCAGTGGAATGACTGCTTGCGTATAGTCTTTCAATTCCGCCTCACTGACATTGCCGGCGAATTCGGGTTTTTCCATGACCCGCGCCTGCAAGGAGTAATTCAGGCTGGCGGCGGCGAGATCGACCGTACCGTTACCCGTCATCCTGATGTACGGGATTTCCGCCAGGAAGTCGTTGTTTGAAAAAACACCATCCGTTACCGGCCCACTGGCCCTGATCGACGAAAACTCCGTGCGCGGTGGCGTGCGCGCCGGCGGCGGCTGTTCGCCACGCAACAATGCGCGGGCGGAACGAATCTGCTGCCACACGTCGGTTCCGTCGATCTGCCCGTCGAGCAATTCCATCGACAAGTTGCCGTCCAGGTCGCGCCGTATTGCCGAGAGCGTTGCACCGGCACCGTTCAACACGAAGGATCCGCGGATTGTGCCGCTGATCCTGTCGTCATCGAACATTGCTTTCGCCAGCGGCTTCAGGCTGACGCCGTCCACGCGCTCGTTGACCGAAATCGACGGAACTTTGGCCGAGGCATCGATCCTGACGTCACCCGCATACGTGCCGTCGAACAATTCGGCGGTAACGGGATGCAGCCGCAGCTTGCCACCAGCGCTTTGTAAGCCCATCTCGAGATTCTCGAAAACCATTTCGCCGAGCGTCGCCTGTTTGAGTCGCGCCTTGCCGCTCGCGTTAAGCGCTCGAATCATGTCGGCCGGAATCTCGATATCGGCGTCTTCGCCGGATGCAGCCGGAGTAGCCGTTTCGCTCGCCGGCGCCATGTAGGCATCCAGATTGATCTGGTCCGCGCTAAGGTCGAAACGCAGCAAACCGGACTCTGTCAGTGGCAAAGACAGCGAACCGGTCATGGTCGTGTCATCGAGGCGCATCGCCAGCGACTTGAGGTCGATCGCACTATCACTGATTGCCGCATTTGCACTGAACGATACTTTCTCCATCGCGTTCGGATCGGCCGTCGGCGGAGGCTCGCTACCGAAAGTCTTCATGAGTTCCTTGAGCGAGAAATCGGCAACGCGAAGTACCGCATTGATGCGCGTTGGTCCGTCCAGTGAAAACGGTTCTACGGTTGCCGACATGCCGAGGCCGAGTATCGACATGTCCATTTCGCCGAGCGTGAGCTGGCGCTTGTCCAGATCAGCGAGGATCTGCCGGGCATCGAAGTTGAATTCAGTTGTATTTTCAACCAGGCCACTCAACTGGCCCGACACATTGAGACCGTCGAGCGTGACCCCGCCAAAGCCCTCTTCCAGCGTAGTCTTACCTTTGATCCGCAGTTTGCCACCCATGTCACCCGGCTTTGACAGGAAGCCAAAGGCGGCTTCGAAATCGAACGGCGATCCGGGGGCAATTCGGCCCGTGTCGAACGACAGCTCGCTGATTTCCAGCGTGCTGCCTGCCTGTGCGTCAACGTATGACAGCCGCGCACCGCTGACACTGATGTTGGCGACATCGAGTGTTGCGGGCTCGCCTTCTGCATCCTCCGACGGTTCGCCCGCAGCCGTCGTCTCACTCGACGCCAGGTCATCCCAGTTGTTCCTGCCGTTTTTTGCCACCGCCAGGTTGACGGTCAGGTTTTCCAGGGACGCTGTGCCTACGGCGATATCCTGTCGCAGCAGAAGTGGCAACAGCCGCACACTCAGTCTCGCTTTTTCGAAGCTCAGGAACGGCTGATCACCGAAACCTTCCGCATTGCCGAGTTCAGTTCGACCGACCTCGACCGCGATCCATGGAAAGACGCTGAGAGACAGGTCGCCTTCGATCACCAAGTCCCGGCCGGTGTATTTCTTGACGGCCGATGCAATATCGTCGCGAAAGTCGTTGGGATCGAAAAACAGATAGAGCGCGGCCGAGGCAATGATGCCGATGCCGACGAACGCAGCCACTACAACAAGCAGTATTTTTACCAGTCGAGCCATGTTTGGGGATTCCGCCAAGGAAGTCGGCAGAGTTTAGCAAAACGGCCGGATCGGGTCTGTGACGAATTGCGGCGCCGCGCCGGCGGCTAGTCCCTGCAGAGAGCCACATCACCGTTCAGTGTCTTGATCGTGACCCAGCCCTCGCCCTTGCCCTCGCTGAAGTTCAGCTCGCGGCCTGGAGCGTACTTGCTGGTACGTACCGGCTTCGGGCCGAAGCAGTTGCGGATGTCTCCGTTGAATGTCTCGACTTCGAATCGCGCCGATACCTTGCTCGCGAAGCGAACATCCAGCTCCCCGTTGATAGTTTCGGCGCTGAACCGGCCACCGTCGCTCAGTGAAGCACGGAAAACCATGTCGCCATTGGTCGTGTTGAGCCGTACCCGATCGAAGGAGCCGTTCAGCAGTTCGATATCGCCGCTCACGCTGCCGGCAGAAATCTCCCCGGCCAACTGCTCTGCAACGACATCGCCGCTGACGGAATTGATTCGTGCGTTGATCTTTTTGCCATTGCCCTGAACCTCTACATCGCCACTGACGGTCTCGATCTCGAGGTCACCGGTAAACGCCTCTATGTCAATGTCACCGCTAACGGTATTGAGTGTCTGCGATCCCGAAACGTCCCGCACCGTAATGTCCGCACTGACGGTGCCGACCTGCACCGAACTCTTCTCCGGTACGTGGATGACGAGATCGCTGGTGATATGGCGGGCACTTCTTCGCGGCGCCTCTACCCGGATGCTCACCTGGTCGCCATCGCGCTCGAACACGAGCTCCTCGACATCGCTGCCAAGATCCGCGCTGACGCTGACTTCCCTGCGTGACCAGCCGCGAATCTCGACCGACCCGGCGACATTCGACACATCGACGGCGCCGTCGGCCGCGGCTTCCATGGACTTGTTGACTTCATTCGCGCTTGCGGACACGCCGAGCAACGTCATTGCGGTCAATACAATCAATCTGTTCATAATCTGCTTCTCGCTTGTTTCATTTTGCCAATACCGCAGCTTTTGGTCCGGCAAAACTCAAATATCGGTTCGTCGCATGGCAGAATTCCTGATCCCGCCAACTTTTTGCATCAGCGCAAGTTCATTGTGATACGTGCGCAACAACAGGTCCTGCAGCAACACATTGTCGGGCTCATCCGCCAGTGCCTTGTTGATCTCGACAATCGCGGAATGAATGGTATCGAGGCTTTGCTGCACTTCCGCTCGCGATTCCGGTGACAGTTTCTGCATCTCGACCTCGAGGCGCGCCGCGAGTGAATCGCGCGCATCCTGGAAATCCGGTCCGAGGTTATAGCGACTGCCGAAGCTTCCGGAAACCGGCTCGAAGACACGGGCAACATCCGTTACCACCGGCGATACCCGACTGCCATCGTCTTTGACCGCGAAGTAGGTCAGCCCCGAGGAGGCGCCAATCACCAGCAGCACCGCGGCAGCCTGCGCGAACAAGCTATTGAACGGTCCGCGACCCTTCCAGGCACCGGCCCGGGCATGGTGCAGTTTCTGCTCGATGCCCGGCCACAGGTCGCGGCCCGGCTTGATCTCCTTCGGCAGTGAGGCCGCGGCCGCCATCAATGCGTCGCGCGGTGCTTCATCTGACGCGCGGTTCTCTGCTGTTTCTTTACTGTCGTTCATGCTGCACCACTTTGTGTTTGCAGCTGCTCTGCGAGCAGCCGTCTGGCGCGATGTAACTGGGCCTTGCTGGTTCCTGCCGCGATGCCGAGCATCGCACCGGTTTCATCGTGGCTGTAGCCGTACACCGCATTCAAAACGAATACATGTCTTGCACCGTCGGGCAGGCTGTCCATTGCCTTTTCCAGATCCTGAAACTCCGCATCGTCGCCAATGCTTTCCGTAAACGGCGAAATATCGAATACCGCTTCAACACGATCGCGTTCTCTGCGAGCCTTGCGCATTCGCCCCAGCACCGAATTGACGGCAACCCGATGCAACCAGGTAGCAAACGCACTGTCGCCGCGGAATTTCGACAGTTGTTGCCAAGCCTGGATAAACGCGTCCTGCGAACAGTCTTCCGCTTCGGCCACGTTGGCCGTCATGCGAAGACACAGCGCATAGACCCGGTCGATATTTGCCCTGTAAAGCACTTCGAACGCCGCGACGTCCCCGTCCTGGGCCCTTTCAACCCAGTACCCCTCGTCCTTTACAAGCTCCTCTGTCACCGGCGCATCCTCAGAAACCCTGTCGGTTTCGCCGGCCGCCATCAGCAATTCCAATGGTCCTGTCTCCGTTCGCTTTGGTGGTTTGATGTCGACCGTGCATCATTCGTTTATACAATGGCCGGCAGCCGCGCCAAATTGTTGATATCAGACTGAGTTTTAACGTGATTCTGGTATGATGCGTATGGCCTTTACCGGCGCCACTGCTACGGTGGCGGAATGCTCAAGAATAACAACTATGGCACAGATAATGACTTGCCCGAATTCCGGCTCAGAAGTACAGCTTGTGGCTAAGTTGCCGACGGGAGCGGTACAACACTGATGGGTGGGCATTCTATTCTGTACCTCGGACGAGGCGAGTTCGCAGCCGGGTACCTGGAAAAACTTAAGACGCTGCCAGTCTGCGAAAACCTCGCCCAATCGGAGCAATTCAGTGTTCCCGACCCGGCCGGCCATCGCATCGACCTGATCCTCATCGAGGTAGGACCCGCGCTGGTGCAGTCGGGGCAAACCTTGCCGTCACTCCTGAATTCCCTGCGACTTTACCCGGTGGTCGCATTGACGACACGCGAGAAAGAACATCGTGGCGTTGCCGCAGTCAGGGCAGGCGCACAGGCCAGTATATGCATCGACGATACCGGAGAACTCGAGCAGGAAGCCATTTTCGATCACGCTATCCAGCGTCACCGGCTGCTGGCGAGGTTATCGGACACCGACAGTTCCGTCCTTTCGATTCTCAGCAGCATCAATGACGGTGTCATGGTCGTCGATCAGCAGGGTCATGTGCTGGATATCAATCCTGCGGCGCGCTCGATGCTCGGACTGTCGTCACGGATACTGCCGGACGCCGAGTGGGCGCGCTCATTCTGTAGTTACACGGCCGACGGCGTCGAACGCATCGAACCCGACCAGAGGCCTTTGTACAAAGCGCGCACCGGCGAGAAGTTTTCGAACCAGACAGCCGTTTACAAGATGCAGGGCCAGATCGATGTCGTTCTCAGCATCAATGGTCAGGGCCTGTACGACAGCAGCCGGTCGCTGGTCGGCGGCGTTATTACCTTTCGCGATGTAACGGACATAGTCCGCCGCACCGTGGAGCTTGAAAAGCGCGCACAGTATGACGACCTGACGCTATTGCCCAATCGCCGCCTGTTCACGCGGCACCTGGAAAAGGCCATAGGTCGCAGCCAACGCAATGGCAGGCCGATCGCCGTACTATTTATCGATCTCGATCGATTCAAGTCGGTCAACGACACACTGGGCCATGACATCGGCGATCAGCTATTGAAGCAGGTCGCCGACCGGCTGACGAAGAACCTGCGCATAGGTGATTTCTCCGGTCGCTGGGGCGGCGACGAATTCGTCGTCTGCCTGGAGGACTTCGGCGATTCGCCGAATGCAGCAGCAGCAGCGCAAAAGCTGGTGCTGGTCTTGTCCGAGAAATACGAGATCGGCAACAGCGAGGTCTATGCGACGCCCAGCGTGGGTATCGCCATTCATCCGGGCGCAGGTGACCAGGCGGAGCGCCTGATCAAGGCGGCCGATCTTGCGATGTACCAGGCCAAGAAGCGTGGCGGCAATCGCTTTCAGTACTACTCGAGCTCGCTGAACAAGAAACTCGAACAGCACGAGGAGTTGGAGATCGGATTGCGTCATGCGCTGGTCCGTAACGAATTCGTGCTGCATTACCAGCCACGCATAGACGTCAATTCCGGGCGCCTGATCGGTCTCGAAGCGCTGGTTCGATGGCAACACCCGCGATTCGGGTTATTGCCGCCGGCGCGCTTCCTCAGCATCCTGGAATCCAGCGGACTCATTCATTCGACCGGTGAATGGATTATCGAGACGGCCTGTCGCCAGCTTGCTTCATGGCAGCGCCATTTCGAACTTCCTGACCTTGCGATGGCGATCAACCTGTCACCACAGCAACTGCTCCACGGTCGGCTGGTCGAATCCGTCAGGCAAGCACTGGGCGACACCATGCTCGATCCCGGCTGCATCGAATTCGAGATCAGCGACGGCACGCTGGTAGACGATCGCTCCTCGCAACTGGAAACGTTGCAGGGACTGCGCAAACTGGGTGTTCGGTTGTCACTGGATCATTTCGGTACCCGGGACATTTCATTCAGCTCGCTCGATACAGGCGTTATCGACAGCTTCGTGCTCGACCAGTCGCTGATTCAGGACGTTGAATTCAACGACAGTCACCAGCGCATAGTGCGTGCTGCCATCGCGATGGCACGTGGATTGAATATCGAAGTTGCCGCCGAGGGCGTGGAGACCATTACGCAGTTCGAGTTCCTGCGCAGCTGTAACTGCGACCTCGCGCAGGGCTTCCTCATCAGCCGGCCGATGCAGGCCGAGAAAGTCTCTTCCATTCTGAGGAGCGAAATTGCCGGCACGCGACTGCTGTCGCGCGGCATGCCCTGACAAAAAAAGGGGCCGGATACATTTTCCAATGCTGGGAAAATGTATCCGGCCCCTTTTTTTAAAATGTATCCGGCCCCATTTTTTCATTTTTTGGGGCATGCCTGCGGGGCGCCGTGCGCGACGGAATCAATCGTTTTTGCCGCAGCTCCAGCAGGCGCCGAACTGCCCTTCGTTTTCGGCGTTGCAGTGTCGGCATCGCCACGGCGCCGAGGGGCTTTCGTCTGTCAGTGACTTGTCGATAAGTTGCAGCGCGCGATCGTAGTCGAGATCGTTCTGTACCCAGAGTTCCGGCCAGGCGTGCTGAAATGGCATGTCGCCGATGATCGAACCGAGATGCTCGTTGCGGATAAAGGCGGGAATTCCTTCGCTGACGAGAAGATTCCTGTAATGGCTGATCGTAACCAGCGAGTCGGCGGAAGTAACTTTCTTCACTTACGCAGCGATTGCAGGAATGCGGCCGCATCCTCGCCACGCTCCAGTACTTCGACCAGAGCCGAGCCAACGATCGCGCCGGCGGCGTGCTTGCCGACGTTGGCAACATCTTTCGCTTCGCGAATACCGAAACCGGCGCAAACCGGCAAGGACGACAGCCCGGATACTTTGTCCAGATACTCGGCGAGCCCCGCGGGCAAGCCGTTTCCGCCGCCGGTTATGCCGGTAATCGTTACGGCATACAGAAAACCCTTCGATGCGCCCGCCAGTTTCTTGAGGCGGGTCTCAGGTGTGGCCGGCGTAACCAGCTGGATCAGGCCGACCCCTTTGGCTTCCAGCGCATTGCGCAGCTCTTCGCTCTCTTCGAACGGCAGATCCGGGACGATGAATCCGCACACGCCGGTTTTCAATGAGCTTTCGGCGAGCCGGTCGAGTCCATATGCAAGCAGCGGATTCAGATAGGACATCATGACCAGCGGTGCATCGATTTTCGCGTGCGACTTCTGCAAGCTGTCGAAAATCCATTTAAGCGTTACGCCGTTTTCGATAGCTTTGAAGCTCGATCTCTGAATCGTCATGCCGTCCGCCATCGGATCAGAGAATGGCACACCGAGTTCGACAACGTCGCTGACCGCCGCGATCGATGCGAGCGTCTCAATGAACTTTTCCGGATCGGGATACCCGGCAGTAATGAAAGGCACTAGGCCCGTACGACCGGCATCGTTCGCGGCGCGCAATGCGCGCGTTATTTTCTCATGCGCCTGCATGGCGTATCGTCCTCGGCGGAATTTTATTGAGTGTCGGCATGTCCTTGTCGCCGCGTCCCGAGTTGCCAATCAGCACGCGTTTGCCCGGATTTTCTTTCGACCATTTCTTCGCTGCCGCGTAAGCGTGTGCCGTTTCGAGTGCGGTCAGAATCCCTTCCGTCTCACACAGCTCTTCGAGCGCTTCCAGTGCCTCGTTGTCGCTCGCTGCAACGTAGGTCACACGACCCACTGCCTGCAGCAACGCGTGCTCGGGACCGACGCCGGAGTAATCCAGGCCCGCCGATATCGAATGCGTCTCCTGAACATTGCCGTCACTGTCCTGCAGGATGATCGAATACGATCCCTGCAATACGCCGGGTGTGCCTGTCGCGAGTGTCGCTGCATTTTGCCCGAGACCCGAGCCCGTGCCGCCGGCTTCGACCCCGATCAGCTCGATATCGTCACCGAGCATTGGATAGAAAAGTCCGATGGCATTCGAGCCGCCGCCGACACAGGCAAATGCAACGTCGGGCAAACCGCCGGCAAAGTCGATCATCTGTTGCCGCGCCTCGGCGCCGATAACGGATTGCAGCTCGCGCACGAGGTAGGGATAAGGGTGTGCGCCAACCGCCGATCCCAGCAGGTAGTAGATGCCGGAAGGATCCGACACCCATTCGCGCAGCGCCTCGTCTATCGCCGCACGCAATGTCTTGTCTCCGCTTTCGACCGGGAAAACTTCCGCGCCCAGCCGGTTCATGCGATCGACATTCGGCGCCTGTCGCTCGATGTCGACCGCACCCATGTACACACGACAAGGCAGGCCCACTCTCGCGCAGGCCGCCGCCGAAGCCACGCCGTGCTGACCCGCGCCGGTTTCTGCAATGACGCGTTTTGCGCCGAGCCGTTTGGCGAGCAACGCCTGGCCGATTGCGTTGTTGATTTTGTGCGCGCCGGTGTGCGCGAGGTCCTCGCGCTTCAACCACACTTCTGTTCCCCAGCGTTCGCTGAGGCGCGGCGCGAATGTCAGGGCCGTCGGGCGACCAACCCACTCGCGCAACTCTCGCCGATACGCTGTCTGGAACTCGTCGCTGTGCAAGTGCTTCGCGATTCCGGCTTCAAGGCTTTCGAACGCGGGGACCAGCGTCTCCGGAACGTATCGCCCGCCGAAGGGGCCGAATCTTCCGCGCTTGTCCGGCAGTTCGCCCCTGATCGATGCGCGCATCAAACGCTCTTTGTCCGCTGCCGTCAGCTCAGATTTCATGAATAACTTTTCCTGCTTGTGCGGCGCGAACCGCGTTGATGAATTGCCCTATCTTCTTTGCGTCTTTTCTGCCCGGTGCGGATTCGACCGCGCTCGACACATCGACGCCAAACGGCCGCACTGTCCGGATGGCTTCTGCGACGTTGTTGGCATCAAGCCCACCGGCCAGGATCATGCGGCCTCTGCGAGCCAGTGCCGCCGCAACGCCCCAGTCCACGGTTTCGCCCTGGCCGCTCTTTTTGCCCTCGTAAACAAATTCCTGCGGCAACGCCAACACGCCATCGCCTTCCCGGACGACGGGCCAGCGGCGAATATGCGTCGGCACATCCAGATATTCGAAATCGGCGGCATCGGTCTGCAACACATCCGGCCGAAAAACGTCCAGAACTTCGCGCCACTCGTGTGGCTTGGGATGCCGCATGACTGCCACTCGCAACACATGCGAAGAGATGTCGTTAGCGGCCAGTTTTGCCTGTTGTGGCGTCACACGACGCGGCGACTCCGCGAACACAAAACCGAGTGCATCGGCACCGCAACGCATTGCCGCGTCGACCGTCTCTGCCTGAGTCATGCCGCAGATCTTTACGAGCAAACTCACGCTGCCACCTTGCGCCGGCCGGCATCGAGCATCTCGGCAATCAGTTTCGCCGGCTTTTCGCTTTTCATCAGGGCCGTGCCGACCAGTGCGACGCCGTAGCCGAGTTCGCGGGCTTTCGCCGCATCCTGCGCATTCGCGATACCGCTCTCGGCCACGCAGACCGTATTTTCCGGCAGATGCGACGACAGTTTCGCGAGTCTCCCCGGATCCACGGCGAGCGTGCGCAGGTTCCGCGAATTAATGCCGATCAGCAGACTGTTGTCTTGTGCATGGGTCAGGTGCCTGTCGCTCTCCAGCAGCGCGTTGCAACGATCCAGGTCGGATTCGTCAAACGCCTCGAGCAAAACGAACATCGAATGCTCATATGCACAGGCCAGCATCGATTGCAGTTGCACATCGGACAACATCGCGGCGATAAGTAGAATTCCGCTTGCACCGCAGTCGCGCGCCTCGAGAACCTGCAGCGGATCGACGAGGAAGTCCTTGCGCATGACCGGAATGCCGCGGCCGGATACAGCACTCACCACGTCACGCAGATGCGCGAGGTCGCCGGAAAATTTCGATGGCTCTGTCAGTACGGAAATCGCGGCCGCGCCGCCAGCAGCATAGTCACGCGCACGTGCCGCCCGATCAGCGCCGCTCTTCGCCAGCGCACCTTCCGATGGCGAGCTGTCCTTGATTTCGGCTATCAGATCGAAGCCACGCAACTTCAGCGGCAGGATCGGCAGATCCAGCGCCGCGGAATTGATTTCGGCGCGGATCGCGGCTGCACGCTCCCTGCTTGCCAGCGCCATTTGCTGCAGGAAGTCGCTCATCGCTTTGCGAAATGCCCCGCCAGTTTTCTCAGGAAGGACGCCGCCGATCCATCGTCGATTGCAGCGGCCGCCATTGCTGCGCCGTCTTTGGCGCTTGTTGCTTTGCCAAGCACCTCGAGCACCAGCGAGGTGCCCATCAGAAGTGCATCGCGATGCGCACCCTTATCCTCACCATTGAAAACGCGCGCGAGTTCCGCCGCATTGTGTTGCGCGTCGCCGCCGGCAAGATCGGCCGGGGCACAACGCGACATGCCATAGTCCTCGGGGGAGCGATGCGTTTCCTGCACCTGCCCCGGCCTTACGTCGTAGAGAACGAACTCACCTGCCGGAGTCGCTTCATCCCAGCCGGGCTCACCGTGCACCACGAACGCGCGCTCTATCGGCATGCCGGCCAGCGCATTTGCCATCAACTTCGCAGTCTCTGGACTGAATGCGCCGATCAGCTGGAACGGCGGCGCGGCCGGATTGGTCAGCGGGCCGAGTATGTTGAAAACCGTTCGAACACCGAGCGCCGTGCGCACCGGCATGATTGCCTTCATGGCCGGGTGATAGGCCGGCGCAAACAGAAACGTGAAGTTGGTCTCCTGCAGGCAACTGATGGCGGCTTTTTCGTCCAGCGGCAACGGCATTCCCAGGCTCTCCAGCACATCGGCGCTGCCGGAGCGGCTGGATATCGAACGATTGCCGTGTTTGACGACCCGCGCGCCGCAAGCCGCGGCTAGCAGCCCGGCGCCAGTCGACAGATTTAAACTTCCCGACCCGTCGCCTCCGGTGCCAACCGTGTCGACCGTCGGCGTACCGTCGGGTATCGCCGGGTGCAATGCAAGGGCACGCATGGCGGTCGCAAAACCGCGAATCTCCTCGGCTGTCTCGCCTTTCGCGCGCATGCCCGCAAGCAGTGCGCCGGCCACCGCCGGCGGCATGTCATCGGCCGCCATCGCATGCATGACCGACGCGGCTTCGGCTTCGCTGAGCGAATTCCCGTCGAGCAGTGAATTCAGCATGGCAGCGTAAGGACTGCTCATCTCGTTCTCAGGCGCAGGAAATTGGCCATCAGGCGGTTGCCCTCGGGAGTCAGCACGCTCTCGGGATGAAACTGAACCCCTTCGAGTGGCAGGGTCTTGTGTCGTACGCCCATGATCTCTCCCTGTTCGGTTTCGGCAGTGAGTTCCAGCACGTCGGGCAATGACGAATGCTCTGCACACAGGGAATGATAGCGTCCCGCTTCGAACGGCTGCGACAGGCCATCGAAGAGCCTGTGCCCGTCATGTGTAACCATCGAGGTCTTGCCATGCATCAGCCGGTCGGCGCGAACGATGGCACCGCCAAAGTAATGCACCAGGCACTGGTGGCCAAGACAGACACCGAGCAGCGGAACGAGGTCCTTGAATGCGCCGATCATATCCAGCGAAACGCCGGCATCCTCGGGACGCCCCGGTCCTGGCGAGATCACCAGGTGCGTAGGCTTCAACGCAATGGCCGCAGCCGTGTCGATCGCGTCGTTGCGATAGACCATCACCTCCGCGCCCTGCGCCGCAAACGCCTGTACCAGGTTATAGGTAAAGGAATCGTAGTTGTCGATCAGCAGCATTCTCGCAGACGATGTGCTCAAAGGCCTTCTCCCGCCATCTGCAACGCGCTTCGCAGAATGGCGCTTTTCGCCAGCACCTCGCGGTATTCCTTCTGCGGCACGCTGTCGGCTACGATGCCGGCACCTGCCTGGAAACTGTATTCATCGCCGCGAAATACCAGCGTGCGAATCGTGATCGCCTGGTCCATGTCGCCACCGACTCCGAAGTACCCGGCGGTTCCTGCATACAAGCCGCGACCGGTCTGCTCCATTTCGTCAATGATCTCCATTGCCCTGACTTTCGGTGCGCCGACCAGCGTACCCGCCGGAAAACTTGCGGCAAAAAGATCGAACGCATCGTACTGCGGCGCGAGTTCGCCCTGCACGCCGCTGACGATGTGCATCACATGACTGTATCGCTCGATAGCACGATACGGATCGACCGTTACGCTGCCGGCTTTGGCGACACGGCCGAGATCGTTGCGCGCAAGATCCA
>JAOUGX010000110.1 GCA_029865385.1 Gammaproteobacteria bacterium | reverse complement strand
TTCTTCGGCTTTTGGATCGACGAACCGTCTTCGGTCAGCGAGTCCAGGTACTCGTTGATCGCTCGGCTGCCGCTGCCCCAGTCATCATCGTCATCGTGATGCTTTTGTTTACTGGCATCGGCCTTCACAACACTGGCATCAACGGCAAAACCCTCACCGCCGATCAGGCCCTCATTCATGCAGCGCGTGAGAATCTGTTCAAAGACAAAACGGAACGCTTCCGCTTCGCGGAACCGGCCGTGCCGGTTCTTCGAGAAGGTCGAGTGATCCGGTATCTTGTCGGTGATGCTCAACTTGCAGAACCAGCGGTACGCCAGGTTCATGGTCACTTCGTAGCACAGCTGTCGTTCCGAGCGGATTCCGCAGCAGTAACCGATAAGTAGCATGCGAATCATTAGTTCCGGATCAACAGAAGGCCGACCGGTGTGGCTGTAGTACGGCGCGAGATGTTCGCGAAGGTTAGAAAGATCGAGAACCCGATCGATATCACGAAGCAGGTGATCCTGCGGCACGATCTCGTCAAGATTGAACGCGTAAAACAACTCGTCTTGAGACTTATCGTTGCTGCCCATCATCGCAAACAACTCCGGCAATCAGCACGCAGCGATTATCTCATCTGCGCTTTACATCGAGGAGTTTTTCAACAGAATAGGCCACTATCGGGCGGAGCCGGCCCGACCCCTCGTCGCTCGGGCACGTGAATCCCTCCCTTTCTCCCGGAAATGCCGGCGCATCACGGCACGAGTCAACACCCGCCCGTCCCTGCAAGAGGGCTCGTTAAGAACAGGACAAAGCGGTCAGACCAGGCGATCGCCCTGCGGCGGCGCTCGGCTCGCATGCGCCGGATCGACGGTCTCCGCAGTGTGGCCGAGATGGTCCAGAATCCGCTCGATGACTGCGGGTTGCTCAATGCTGGCGATCACCCGCAGCTTCCCGCCGCATTGTCGGCAGGTCTCAATGTCGATTGCGAATACCCGCTTGAGGCGTTGTGCCCATGACATCGGCCGTTGCCGGTCGCTGGCCGATACCTCACCACGTGCTGCACAAGCGGCGGTGCGTGTCCAGGGCACGATCCGTGCCCGGTCGCGGCTCGCCGGTGCGAACACGCCGTGGTACCTCGTCAGCATGGGCACCCTGTCGGTCGACGTGGCCTACGGTGGCGACTCCTTTGTTATCGTCGACGCGCGTGCCGCCGGATTCGGCATCGTGCCGGAGGAGGCGAGGGCCATGGCCGAGGCGGGCATGCGCATCACCGCGGCAGCAAACGAACAGCTGGGTTTTTCTCACCCACAGTTGCCGGATTTCAATCACATCTCCTTCTGCCAGTTCGCGGGGCCAGTCACGGAAAAATCCAGCCAGAAACAGACCACTGGCGCGGTCGTCGTCAGTCCCGGCAAAATCGACCGTTCACCCACCGGCACCGGCGTGTGTGCACGCATGTCGGTGCTGCATGCGAAAGGGCAAATGAAGCTTGGCGACACCCTGTTGGCGCGCTCCATCATTGGTTCGGAGTTTCTCGGCCGTATCGAATCGGAGACGCTGGTCGGCGAGCGCAAGGCCATTCGCCCGACGCTGACCGGCCGGGCCTTCATCACCGGCCGGCTGGAACTGGCACTCGACCCGGAAGACCCCTGGCCGCAGGGTTACCGATTACGGGATACCTGGCCTGATTTAACAAATACATACTATGATTCAATAGCTTAAAAATTCGTGCATCGCACAATATGTTGCTACGATAGGATCCCCTTCAAGCGCCTGGTCCGACCATTCGCAAGCCGGAGTCATCTCCATCAGCAACCCCAAACGCAAACAGATTGGTAAACGCGCGGCGGAGTCGACGCTCGCGCTCAGCCCGGTCGTCGGCGTGCGCCTCGAGGATCTGCTGGCGTCGGCCCGCAGCGCCGCATTCCAGGCAGCTCGGCACCCGTTCGTCGCGCTGCGTGCCACCGCCGGGTTCGCCTGGAAATTGCTGCAGATCGCCGCGGGGACCCGGACCTATGAACCCGATGCCCGCGACCGTCGTTTCAGCGACGTTGCGTGGAAAGAAAACTGGCTCTATCGCGGCTGGCTGCAAGGCTACCTGGCATTTGGCGAGTCCATCGACGAGTGGGTTTCCGACGCGCGCTTCGAGGAACTGGACGAGCGGCGCGCACGCTTCCTGGTCAGCATCATTCGTGACTCGCTCGCGCCGACCAACTCGTTGCCGGGCAATCCGGAGGCGCTGCGCCGCGTGATCGACACCGGCGGCCGCAGCCTGCTGGCAGGTGCAAAGCAGGCCATCGCGGACCAGCGCACCAACAACGGCATGCCGGCGCAGGTCGACAAGACGCAGTTCAAGGTCGGTGAAAATATCGCCACCACGCCGGGATCGGTGATCTTTCGCAACAGCATACTGGAGGTCATCCAGTACGCACCGTCCACGGCAAAAGTGCGGCGTATTCCGCTGCTGGCCATTCCGCCGCAGATCAACAAGTTCTACGTCTACGATCTGAGTCCGGAAAAGAGCTTCCTGAAGTTCGCCGTGGACGAGGGCTTCCAGGTTTTTACGGTCAGCTGGCGGAACCCGAAGCCCGAACACGCCGAGTGGGGAATTGATGCTTACGTCGAGGCACTCAAGGAAGCCGTCGCGGCGGTCCAGTCGGTCAGCAAGTCCGCGAAAATAAATATCGTGGCACCCTGTTCGGGCGGCATCACGGCGTGCATTCTTCTCGGGCACTACCAGGCGCTTGGCAAGAACATCGTCAACGCACTGACACTGTCCGTGTGCGTCCTTACGCAGGAGGAATCGGACTCGGACCTGTCGCTGTTTGTCAACGAAGAGACCATAGAAGCGGCACGCAAGAAGTCGCGCAAGGAAGGCGTATTACGCGGCCGGGACCTCGCCCGGGTCTTCAGCTGGATGCGGCCCAACGACCTGGTCTGGACCTATGTCGTCAATAACTACCTGCTGGGCAAATCGCCGCCTGTCTTCGATATTCTTTATTGGAACAACGATCCTACGAACCTGCCCGCGCAACTGCACAGTGACTTCCTGGACATTATTGTCGGCAAAGCGCTCGCCCGCCCGGGCGACCTGAGCGTCTGCGATACCCCCATCGACCTGACGAAGATCGAATGCGACAGTTTCATCACGGCGGGAATTACCGATCACCTGACTCCGTGGAAAGCCTGTTACCGCACGACCGGTTTGCTGGGCGGCGACAAGCAGTTCGTCCTGGCATCGAGCGGCCACATTCAAAGCCTGCTGACGCCGCCGGGCAATGCGCGCGCCCGGTATTTCACAAACAAGGAACTGTCGGAATCACCCGACGAGTGGCTGAACGAGGCGATGCAGAATGAAGGTTCCTGGTGGACCCGCTGGAGTGACTGGCTGTCGAAACGATCCGGCGTGGAGAAATTGGCACCCGTCAGGCAGGGCAATGCGGCGTACCCGGCAATTGAAGCCGCCCCGGGCAGTTACGTTTTCGAACCCGCAGACTGAACCGGTCTCCGTTTGCACCTCAAACATCACAACAACGAAGCGATCTCGGTACGCTGGCTGACGGTCTCGGGCCTGTCGGTTCGCGTGGCAGTCAAAGAGGGCCCCGGCCATCGGCGGCCGCTGCTCGTGTTCAACGGCATCGGCGCGAGTTTCGAAATGCTGCGTCCATTCGTCGACGCAATGCAAGACAAGGAACTGATCCTGTTTGATGCGCCGGGAGCCGGCAAGTCAGCCGCACCACTCGTACCGTGGCGCCTCAGGCACTACGCATCAGCGGCCGCAGAAATACTGGATGCGCTCGGCCATGCTGAAGCGGATGTCATCGGCCTGTCCTGGGGCGGTGCACTGGCACAGCAGTTTGCCAAACAGTTCCCCGGGCGTTGCAGCAGGCTGGTGCTCGCCGCGACCAGCCCCGGACACATAATGGTGCCGGCCAAGCCGGGCATCCTCATGCACATGATGAATCCGCGGCGCTACGCCGATCGCAATTACATGCGGAAAATTGCGGGGACGATTTACGGCGGGTCGTTTCGCACCAACAGGATTGCCGCGAAGCGATACACCGATTCAACGACCACGCCCAGTACTCGTGGGTATTACTACCAGTTGCTTGCTATCTCCGGCTGGAGCAGCCTGCCGTGGCTGCACCGGCTGGCACAGCCTACGCTGGTAATTCAGGGCAGCGATGACCCGCTGATTCCCCGTTCAAACGGTAAAATCCTTGCCGCACTGATTCCGAACGCGCGGCTCGTCGAAGTTGATTGCGGCCACCTGTTCATGCTGACGCGCGCGCGGGAAGTGGCAGTAGCGCTCGAAGACTTTCTGCACGGTGCGGACACCTGATGCCATGCACGTTATCGATCACGATCGTCCATTGGCAACGCGAATAAGGTAGCATTTGCCACTGGCCGAAAAGAAGCGAAAGGAGATGTTCTTGTTTAGAATCAAGATTACAAGTGCAGTTGTGTTGGCAGTGGTCGTTGCAGGTTGTGCGACGATGTCCGTGGACCTGCCATCGATTACCGAGGCGCCAACCAACGCGCGCCATGCGGGTAAGGTCGTCTGGCACGACCTGCTGACCAATAAGCCGGCCGAGTCGCGCAAGTTCTACAGCGAATTGTTTGGCTGGGAGTTCGTGAAGCCCGGTTTCGACATCGGCCTGGGGAACGAATCGAGTTACATGCTGATTCGCCACAACGGCAATCTTATCGGTGGCATGGTGGATACCAATTCGCTCGGGCGCAGTGACAATATCTCGCAATGGGTCACCGTCATGTCTGTGGACGAAATCGACACTGCTGCGGCCGAGGTGCTGGCCGGCGGCGGAAAAATGCTGAGTGAGCCGACGGACATGAAGTCACGTGGAATACTCGCCATACTGGAAGATCCCTCGGGCGCAGTAGTCGCGATGCTGCAGACAAAAGACGGCGATCCGGCAGACCGTGAAGCGGGCATGAACGAATTCGTGTGGGACGAACTATGGACCGGCGACGTCGACGAGACGGCGGCTTTCTACGCCAGGGTGTTCGGCCTGCAATACGTTGACCGGCAGGTCGAAAAAAACGGCGGTACTTACCGCCTGCTGAATGCCGGCGAGACTCCCAGGGCCGGCATCATGGAAAACCCGTTTGGGGACGTTCCGCCCGTGTGGGTGAATTATATTCGCGTTGCGGACCCGGCAGCGATCACTGCTCGCGTCGCGGGACTCGGTGGGCAAATTCTGGTTGAAAGCCAGCCCCGGGACATCGGGGGCCACGTTGCCTTTGTTGCGGGACCGTCAGGTGCAGGCATTGCCCTGCAAACCTGGCCACTGGACTAGCAGGATACAATTATGAGAAAGACAGTTTTACGAATCATCCGCACGGCCGCGCTGCTCATGCTCTGTGCCGGCCTCTCGGCGTGCGACGACCCGCAGGTCTACGGCAGTATCGGCATCAGTTCCTACGGCGGTGGCGGATACTACGGCGGTGGCCCAAGAATGGGCGGCACTATTTCGATCGGCGGCCGGATATTCTAGTTGTTTCTTTGCCTGTCGGCCGCATAGGCGCTGACCAGCATCGCCACCAGGATTGCCATGTAGAAAACGCCGAAGACGGCTTCGGCGTTGGCCAGTGTGCGTGCAACCGGACCAACCGGCAGGATGTCGCCAAAGCCGAGCGTGGTAAGTGTTACAAAGCTGTAGTACAGCCACTGCACGTCGGATTCCCGCGACGATGACGTAATCGCACCGGAGAACGCACCCGCATCCGCCGTATGGAGGAGGTTGTACAAAAGGGACCAGGTGACACCCAACAGCAGGTATATGCAAATTGCGCCGTAGATGCGGTTGCTGTTCATCTCTTCGCTGAATACAACCTGGCGCAGGCCGCTCCACGTAGCGAGTAACAGGAACAAAATCACAGCCAGCCGGGAAAGATAGTCCAGGATCGTCACTTCCGACGATACCGAAAGTACATTCAGCAGGATGCCGCTGGCGGCCAGCAGAATTCCCATGCGGAATGTCCGGGCGGAATTTTGCATCGACCAGACACCGATGCTAAGCAAGAATGAAAACGATATCGCCGCCTTAAACGCCTGCGGGAACGCAGTCAATATTTAAACGATGGAACAATGATCAGGAACAGGATCAGCGCTGCGAACATGTATCTGAAGTTGTCTTCTCTCATATCGTTCTCCGATATCGGTGCGGCGATTATCGCCGCGAAACCCGGTCAGTGAAACGGGCAGCTGGTATCATCGCCGCTATGTTACCCGCCTGGCAATCGCGATCGATTTATCGACAAGGCGCCGTGTCCTGTCGCGCGATATTTTGTGCCACTCTGCTGTCGTTGCCGCTACCGGCGTCTGCCGGCAAGCTACTCGACTATCTCCGTGACTACGATCTGAATAACTATTCCCTCGGTGTCGCGATGACTGCCCAGCAGAGACCGTATCTCGACACGAAGAACTCCAACTTCGCCTACCCCTATCTGACGAGTTTCACGCATCCGGCCTTTACCGACGACTGGCTGTTGCTCACCGACGGCGAACTCGGGGTGCGCAAGGTTACGAAGAGCGGCTTCACATTCGGCGGGCTTGGCAGGATCAAGACGCTCGGGTTCGGCAGCGACCAGTCGGACGAACTTGCCGGCATGGATCCACCTCAATGGACGATCGAGGTAGCACCGTTCGTGAGTTACCGGGGCTGGCCGGTGCACGTGAGCCTGAAAGCATTCTGGGAAATTTCGGGAAGGCACAGCGGCTGGACTAACGAGCTCCGCGCGAGCCTGCCGGGTGAGTACAGCTGGGGATACATCGTTCCTGGCGTGGAACTGCGCTACTACGACAATGCCTACATGGATTATTACTATGGCGTGACGGCGCGAGAGGTCGAGTCCGCCAGGCCCGAATACGATCCCGGGTCGACGATGAGCGTTGCGGCACTGCTACGCGTTGGCTAACGCATTACCGATCACTGGCTTCTGACGGGCAACGTAAGCTACGAAATGCAGGGTGCCGAAATCATCAATAGCCCGGTCGTGGAGCGAGACGCATTGTGGACTGCGTCGGTCGGCGTTGCCTACAACGCGGACATCTTTCAGAAACGTGCGTACGGCCCGGACTCCTGGCGCATGCCGCGCTTCGATTTCCGGGTGGGATTATTCCGGGACAGTATCAGTACGACCATCATTCGCGACGACGAGAACGGCGATTCTGGCGACGAAATCGACCTCGAAGACGAACTCGGCGCATCGAATCGGGAGTCCGTGCTGCAGCTGGACGCGATCTACCGAATCGGAAACTACCATCGTCTCGAGGTCGGTTATTTCGACCTGACGCGGAAATCGTCCGTAACGTCGCAATCTGCCTTGAGTTTCGGCAGCGGGACTTTTCCCGGCGGCACGGAGCTGAAGATCCGCTCCGACCTGCGCGTAGTCAGGCTTGCATACGCTTATTCAATAATGAACGACGCGCAGAAAGAACTGGGCTTCATGGCGGGCCTGCATTTGTCGCGATTCGAAACAGAGATCAGCGCGACGGATAGCGGCCAGCAGCAACTGACCAGCGTTTCGACGCCGCTGCCGGTCGCCGGTTTGCATGGCGCGGTAGCGATCGGGTCAAAGATGCGGCTTGCTGCCGAAGTGCAGATTTTCCGCATGCAGTTCAATAACTACGAAGGCAGCATGAACTATGTAAGCCTGACCCTGCAGCGCAGGCTGGGCCAGAACTCGAGCGCGGGAATCGGCTTCAATTACTTCGGACTTAAACTCGATTCCGATCTGACCTCGATTGGCGGATCACTCAACGTGATGCATCGTGGCCCTTACCTGTTTCTCGGGATGAACTTCTAACTGTTGCTGTCCGACCAGTCCGGGGCCGAAGGATCCTTGAGCTCGCCGATGATGTCGTTCACGAGTGTAATGAAGATGCGGCGGATAGTACGTATAAGGGGCCATTATGTCAGGAGCGAAGCCGTTGGAGCGAGCTGAAACCTTCCGAAACCAGGCCGATGACGGCAGCTCGAGGCCGCCATCCGACGGAGCCGGTCCGACCCCGGGTCGTTCAGGCGCGTGCATCTTCCCCTTCACCCGGAAATGCCGGCGCATCACGGCGCAAGCCAACACCCGCCCGTCCCTGCACGGTGGCCCGGGTGGTTAAGAACAGGACGAAGCGGTCAGACCAGGCGATCGCCCTTCGGCGGCGCTCGGCTCGGATGCGCCGGATAGACGGGCTCCGCCGTATGGCCGAGATGCTCCAGAATCCGCTCGATGACGGCGGGCTGCTCGATGCTGGCGATCACCCGCAGCTTCCCGCCGCATTGGCGGCAGGTCTCAATGTCGATGGCGAACACCCGCTTGAGGCGTTGTGCCCATGACATCGCCCGTTGCCGGCCAGTGACCGCTGCCTCACCGCGCTCGGTGGCAGCGACGGCGTGTGTCCTGGGTACAATCTTTGCCCGGTCAGGGCTCGCCGGTGCGAACACGCCATGGTACCGGGTCAGGTGCGCGCGGGGTTTTGGCACCAGCGCGACGAGGCGAGCAATAAAGTCCTCGGGCTCGAAGATCACGTGCGTGGTGCCGTCGCGATACGGCGTCTTGAGTGCATAGCGTACGTTGCCGGCCGGGGTCAGCGACAAGCGCTCGGTGGCGACCGGCGGTCTTGAGACGTAACGTGTATCGAAACTGGGTTGACGGTACTCTCCGTTCGGCTTCTCGCGAATACGGTGTTACACCTAGCCCGACGCGCTCAGTCGGCAGCCTTGGAGACTTCTGCTGCCGGACGCTAGATGCCTGCTCTGCGTTCTGTCTCCGGTATCGTGGACGCCTGAGAAAGGCGCGATAACTTGCGCTGATAGGCGCCGGGTAACCAAGAAAAAGAGATCTAGACGATACGGTCCTGAGTTCAGGAGAGCCGCTTTAAGACGGGCATCCGGCGAGGACGTGGCCTATGTTCAGGCCCGCCGCGTATCCAACTGATTCGTTAGCGTGCCCATTTTTATCGCTCACACCGCCGTGGTACGTAGATTTACGAATTGCGTTTTCTCATGGCAGACGGCTCAATGATCGGTTCGTATTCGTCTTGACCTTCGGGCGTCCTGTTCTTTAGATGAGCTTCGAAGTGTGACGTCAGTCAGTAAGCGGCGTGTAGGTCAGAGGCTAAGATAAGCGGTGCGGTTTCGAATGATCGACTAGGCATAACAGAAGGCACTCATGAGTAATGATGAAGTTAACTCGATTGGATCCGGGCCTGTGCTAGTGTCCAAGCATCCCGCTTCCGGAAAAGCCCATTCGCTGACTCAGGAAGAAAAACGCGTGGGAAAGACGCTGAAGAAAAGCGTTCAACTCAGCGAAGAAGAGCTTGCTAATATTAATAGCAAGAAGGGACTTATTCAGCTGCTCTCCACCAAGAACGTTGATGTCACGAAGGCATTGATAAAACTACGATATGAGCAGGAACTGGAGCGGCTCCAGATCGAGTTCGTGAAGCTTCAACGCTCGGTGCAGCAGGAAGGGCGACGAGTAGCAATCATTTTCGAGGGGCGCGATGCCGCCGGGAAGGGAGGAACGATTCGTCGTTTCATAGAGCATTTGAATCCTCGCAGTGCTCGCGTAGTGGCCCTCCCGAAACCGACGGAAGTGCAACAGGGGCAGTGGTACTTTCAGCGCTACACGGAGCAGTTACCCAACCCTGGGGAAATCGTCTTCTTCGACCGCAGTTGGTATAACCGCGCCGTAGTCGAGCCAGTTATGAAGTTCTGTACGAAGAGCCAGCATCGTAACTTTATGCAACAGGTGCCGGAGTTCGAGCATATGCTCTATGAGGACGGTTTGGAGCTGAGAAAATTTTGGTTCTCAATTTCGAAGCAAGTCCAACAAGAGCGATTTGAGTCGCGACGACTAAACCAGCTCAAGCAGTGGAAGATTAGTCCTGTGGACGACAAGGCGCAGGAGCATTGGGATCTGTACACGAAGTACAAAGAAGAGATGTTTAGTAAGACGCATACCTCTTACAGCCCGTGGATTATTGTGAAGGCTAACGACAAGAAGAAAGCACGCCTAGAAAGTATGCGTTACGCGCTGTCGTCATTGGAGTTCGAGGGCAAGGACGATGCCGGCACAAGTCTGTATCCCGATCCGGATATAGTAATTCGCTATCATCGCTCCAGCCAAAGCATTGACTGAACAAGGAGCATCGCGGACTGTGTTGTAGGTGATGTCAAAGTCCGAGCGCTAGTTGGGTTGCTCAGCCGAGAGGTCCTGCTTGAGTAGGTTGCTCACCGGACGGAGACTGACCGGCAGCGCGGCTTGCGCCGCGTTACGCGAGTCTCGATCTGGATCGGTCACACTTCAGCTTCGGTGAGCTCCCGTTGCGGGGCGCCGCGACACGTGGTCCACCCCCAGACGGCTGCGCCGGCGCCTACGATGATGTTGCTGATCGCATAGGCGGCGAAGATTCCGGGGATCCCGCGGATAGTTCGTATAAGGGGCCATTATGTCAGGGGCGAGACCGTCGGAGCGAGCTGCAACCGGTCTGCTGACGGCAGATCGGGGCCGCCATCGGGCGGAGCCGGCCCGACCCTCTCGTCGTTCAGGCGCGTGCATCCCTCCCTTTCACCCGGAAATGCCGGCGCATCACGGCGCAAGCCAACACCCGCCCGTCCCTGCACGGTGGCCCGGGTGGTTAAGAACAGGACGAAGCGGTCAGACCAGGCGATCG
>JAOUGX010000185.1 GCA_029865385.1 Gammaproteobacteria bacterium | reverse complement strand
GTATGTCGGAGACGGGCAATCACGTCGTCTGCGTCGACATCGACCAGAAAAAAATCGATCGGCTGAACGCCGGCGAAGTGCCGATCTACGAGCCCGGCCTCGACGAGTTCATCGCGCGAAATCGCGAAGCCGGACGCCTCGAATTCACGACCGACATTGCGAAAGGCGTCAACCACGGACTGTTCCAGTTCATCGCCGTCGGCACGCCGCCCGACGAAGACGGTTCGGCCGATTTGAGGCACGTCGTCGCGGTTGCCAATTCCATCGGCGAGAACATGAACGATTACCGCATCATCGTCGACAAATCGACCGTACCCGTGGGCACCGCAGACAAGGTGAAGGAAACGATTTCTGCGGCGCTGAAAAAACGCGGTGTCGCAATTGAATTCGACGTCGTATCGAATCCGGAATTCCTCAAAGAAGGCGCAGCGATAGGCGACTTCATGAAACCGGACCGCATCATCGTCGGCACCGACAACCCGCGCACCGCAGAACTATTGCGCGCGCTCTACGAGCCGTTCAACCGCAATCACGATCGCGTCATCGCGATGGACATACGCTCGGCCGAGCTGACCAAGTACGCGGCGAATGCCATGCTGGCGACCAAGATCAGCTTCATGAACGAGCTGGCCAACATCGCCGAGCTGGTCGGTGCGGATATCGAGAAGGTGCGCATCGGCATCGGTTCCGATCCGCGCATCGGTTATCACTTCATCTACCCCGGCGCCGGCTACGGTGGCTCCTGTTTTCCGAAAGACGTGCGCGCACTGGCCAGGTCAGCCAAAGGCGAGGGCTACGGCGCGGAGTTGCTGGAGGCGGTCGAGGCGGTCAACACGCGGCAGAAGGTACGGCTGTTCGACAAGATCTCGGCCCACTACCGGGGCAAGCTCAAGGGCAAGACCATTGCGCTGTGGGGTCTCTCGTTCAAACCTAAGACCGACGACATGCGCGAGGCCTCGAGCCGGGTGCTGATGGAAGCGCTGTGGAAGGCAGGCGCCGGCGTGCGCGCCTACGACCCCGAGGCGATGGACGAGACGCGCCGCCTGTACCCGAGCGAGGCCGGGCTGGCGCTGTGCAAGTCGGCGAAGGAGGCCCTCGCCGGGGCCGACGCGCTGGCCATCGTGACCGAGTGGCAGGAGTTCCGAAGCCCCGATTTTCAGTACATAAAACAGTCACTTAAAGATCCCGTGATCTTCGACGGGCGGAATCTTTACGATCCCTCGCTGCTCGCTTCTTTCGGTCTGCGCTACTTCGCCATCGGCCGCGGCGGCATTCCCGGGGTCGAGCCGAAAAGCGACGCCAACTTCGGCCGCCGCAGCACTGACGTGCTTCGGTCAAAGGCGTCCTGATGATTCTCGAGGCCTGAACGATGCAGCGCCTGCAACCGGTCATCCTGTCCGGCGGTTCCGGCACGCGCCTTTGGCCGGCTTCGCGGGCGATGTACCCGAAGCAGTTGCTGCCGTTGGCAGGCGACCGGACGATGCTGCAGGAGACCGCCCTCAGGCTCGAGGGCAAAGCCGGTCTCGCCGAACGCATTCTGGTCGTCTGTAACGATGCACACCGCTTCCTGGTCGCGGAACAACTGCGAGCCGTAGGTACGCCGGCCCGCATTGTCCTCGAGCCGGAGGGACGCAATACGGCCCCGGCGGTCGCGCTGGCGGCGATTCTGACGATCAAGGAAACGCCGTCAGGGGAGACACCGCCACTGCTGCTGATTATGCCTGCCGATCACGTGGTCAGGGATCGTGCCGCATTCCTCAAAGCGGTCGAGGTCGCGGAGGCGGCGGCCTCCGAAGGAAAGCTCGTGACTTTCGGCGTGGTGCCCACCTATCCGCACACTGGCTACGGCTATATCGAGGCGGATGCCCTGTCGCTGATTGCCGCGCCGGTTACCGCTTTCGTCGAAAAACCGGACAAGGCCACCGCAGTGAGCCTGCTCGAGACCAATCGTTTCTTCTGGAACGCCGGCATTTTCCTGTTTCGCGCCGACGTCTTCATAGACGAGCTCAATCAATTTGCGCCGGACATGGTAGCAGCGTGTTCCAAAGCGCTCGATCTCGCAAAGGAAGACAAGGATTTTCTGCGTCCCGACGCCGAGGCGTTTCGCGCCTGCCGGTCGGATTCGATCGACTATGCGCTGATGGAAAAGACGGCCAACGCCTCGGTCGTGCCACTCGACGCCGGCTGGAGCGATGTCGGATCCTGGGCCGCGTTGCACGACGTCAGCGCGAAAGATGAGCAGGGCAATGCGCTGTTCGGCGACGTGATCGCGCACGATTGCCAGAACAGCTACATCGCCAGCAAGAGCCGGTTGGTGACCGCGGTGGGCTTGAGCGACTTCGTCGTCGTCGAAGACAAGGATTCGGTCCTGGTTGCACACAAGGACCGTTCGCAGGACGTCAAGATGCTGGTCGACGAACTCAAACGACAGGGCAGGGCGGAAACGGAGCTGCACCGGCAGGTGTTCCGGCCCTGGGGCAGCTACGACAGCATCGACAGCGACGAAGGCTTCCAGGTAAAGCGCCTTATAGTCAATCCGGGCGCGGTGCTGTCGTTACAGAAGCACGCACAGCGTGCCGAGCATTGGACGGTGGTGCGCGGCACGGCTCGCATCACGCTGGACGACAAGGAATTCGACCTCAAGGTCAACGAATCAACGTATATCCCTGTCGGCGCGGTGCACCGCATCGCCAATACCGGCAGCGAGCCCGTGCACATAATCGAAGTGCAGTGCGGGGATTACCTCGGCGAAGACGACATCGTGCGGCTCGAAGACAACTACGGCCGGCAGGGTACGAATACCTGAGATTGCTTCGTCGGCCTGCGGCCTCCTCGCAATGACGGAGATTCCGTCATCGCACGCCTCCCCCGTCATTGCGAGCGCAGCGAAGCGATCTTTCAGCCAACGCAATCATTTACAAACCTCCGGATACAGATCGCGCCATTCAGGATTCAGGCTTTCAACCAGTCGAATTTTGGCCGCTCTTGATCCACCCTTGA
>JAOUGX010000109.1 GCA_029865385.1 Gammaproteobacteria bacterium | reverse complement strand
GCAAATGAGCGTCATCGCATTCCACGAGACACCGCTGAAAATGGTCACGTTCTGCCTGGCAATGTCATCCGCCGACGCGAACACGGTCGCGTAATCCAGCGAGTCGGTGAACATGACCACGCCTGCAATGCCGAGGATGAAACCGAAGTCGCCTACCCTGTTAACCAGGAATGCTTTGAGGTTTGCAAAAATCGCAGTCTCGCGCTTGAACCAGAACCCGATAAGGAGATACGACACCAGGCCAACCGCCTCCCAGCCGAAAAACAGCTGCAGGAAGTTGTTTGCCATGACCAGCATCAGCATCGAAAACGTGAACAGCGATATGTAACTGAAAAACCGCTGATAACCCGGATCATCGTGCATGTAGCCGATCGTATAGATATGCACCATCAGCGAAACGAACGTGACCACCACCATCATAAGTGCGGTCAGCCGGTCGATAAGAAAGCCGACCTCCATTCGCAGACCGTCGCTGACAGCCCACGTGTACACACTGTAGTTTTCCGCCTGACCGCCGTCGAAATAGAGGTGTTTGAGAACCAGCACGGACAACGCGCACGACAGGCCGACCGCGATGATGGTAATCCAGTGTGCACCTGCCCGGCCGATCTGTCGGCCGAACAGGCCTGCAATGATCGCGGCGATCAGAGGTGCAACAACGATGGTGAGGTGGTAACCGTGCACGGGATCAGCCTTTCATCGAGTCCAGCTCCTGGACATTGATGGAGCGGCGGTTGCGGAACAGAACAACAAGAATCGCGAGTCCGATGGCAGCCTCGGCAGCGGCAACGGTCAGGATGAAAAACACGAACACCTGGCCGGTTTCGTCGCCAAGGTATCTCGAAAATGCGATGAAATTGAAATTGACGGCGAGCAACATGAGCTCGATGCACATCAGCAGCAGGATAAGGTTCCGCCGGTTGATAAAAATACCGGCAACACTCAGCGTGAAAAGAATCGCCGACATCGTAAGGTAGTGCTGCAGGCCAATCATTCCGGCTTCTCCGACGCCATTTTCACGATGCGCACGCGGTCCTGTGCCCTGACGGCGACCTGGCTGGCAATATCTTGCTGCTTGAGGCCGGGGCGCCGACGCATCGTCAGGCTGATTGCCGCAACAATGGCAAGCAGCAGAATGACCGCGGCAATCTCGAATGCATAAACGTGCTCGGTGTAGAGCACAGACCCGAGCGCTTCCGTATTGCTGTAACCCTCTGGCGTCGGCCGAAATCCGTCGACTGCAAAGCCCTCCTTACCCCGAAGCCAGATGACCTGCGCCAGCTCGACCACCATCAGTCCGGCAATGACGATGCCGAGCGGCGCATAACGCGTGTATCCGCCGCGAATTTCCTCGACCTCTACATCGAGCATCATTACGACGAACAGGAACAACACCATGACCGCGCCCACGTAGACCAGCACGAGGACTATCGCGAGAAATTCCGCTTCGGCCAGCAGCCAGAGGACGGCGCTTTGAAAGAACGCCAACACCAGGAACATCACGGCGTGCACCGGGTTCCGCGCGAATATGACACCCAGCGCAGCGACCACGAGAATCGCGGCAAAGCTGTAAAAGAGTATGGCGTGAAACAAGATAGTCTGCCTTTACCGGTACTTCGCGTCCGCCGCTTTATCGGCAGCTATCATCGCGTCGAATTTGTCGCCTATCGCCAGCAACTTGTCTTTGGTCATGATGTTCTCACCTGGTTTTTCCATGTGGTATTCATGGATGCGTGTCTCGACGATGGCGTCGACCGGGCATGCCTCCTCGCAGAAGCCGCAGTAGATGCACTTGAACAGATCGATATCGTAACGCGTCGTTCGCCGGGTACCGTCGTCCCCGACGTCCGATTCAATGGTGATCGCGAGCGCCGGGCAAACGGCCTCGCAGAGTTTGCAGGCGATACACCGCTCTTCCCCATTCGGATAACGACGCAAGGCATGCAATCCGCGGAAGCGCGGCGACTGTGGTGTTTTTTCTTCCGGGTACTGAATGGTAACGCTCGGTCTGAAGAAATTCCGCAGCGTGACGGACAGGCCCTGCCACAACTCCCACAGCGAAAACGTCTTCAAAAGACTGCGTATTTTGCTCATCGATTTATCCAGCCATCCCAGACCATGGGCCAATACGCAACCACGCCATTACTCCTTCTACTGCAATCCAGACAATCGTGATCGGTATGAACACTTTCCACCCGAGACGCATGATCTGATCGTAGCGATAGCGCGGAAAGGTAGCGCGCAACCAGAAGAATACAAATATAAAGAACGCGATCTTGACAGCCAGCCAGAAAAAGCTCGGCTCGCGCAGCAGGCTCTCGGCACCGAGGAAAGTCCAGCCTTCGAATGGTGAAGCCCATCCACCGAGGAAAAAGATCGACGTCAACGCGGATATCAGCACCATGTTGGCGTATTCAGCGAGGAAGAATACGGCGAACGCGACGCCCGAATATTCGACATGGAATCCCGCGACGATTTCCGATTCGCCTTCGGCCACATCGAACGGCGCGCGGTTGGTTTCGGCGACACCGGAAATAAAATAGACCAGGAAAAGCGGCAGTAGCGGAAGGATGAACCAGTGGCTCACGCCACCGGCCTGCGCCCGGGTAATGTCGCCGAGGTTCAGGCTGCCGCCGGCCATCAGGACGCCGACCAGTGCGAAGCCCATTGCAATTTCGTAGGCGACAATCTGCGCCGCAGATCGCATGGCGCCAAGAAACGCGTACTTCGAGTTGGTAGCCCAGCCTGCGAGGATAACGCCGTAAACGCCAACAGATGTCAGCGCGAGAACGTACAGCAGTCCCGCATTGATATCCGCGATAACCGTCGTAGGGTTCAGCGGAATCACAGCCCAGGTAGCCAATGCGGGAACGATCGACAGCAACGGTGCAATGATGAACAGGAACCGGTTCGATTTCTGCGGTACGACGATTTCCTTGATCAGCAGTTTGATTACATCGGCAAAGGGCTGGCCAAGGCCCAGCGGTCCGACCCGGTTCGGCCCTATGCGGCCCTGCATGTACCCGATGACCTTGCGCTCGAAATAGGTCGTGAATGCAACGGTCAGGATGATGCAGACCGTGACGAAAACTATCAGTGTCGTCTTGCTGAACAACAACTGCATCAACGGCGGAAGCCCTTCCCAGAAGGCCATCCAGGGCAACATCACAAAATCGGGAATCAGTGCCGTCACCGCCGCTGCCCTATTCGAGCTGACCGCCGAGCCTCGGGTGTCAGTTGCAAAGCCGTTGCACGGCGAACGACCGGATCGACCGCATACATCGGAACGTCTGCCGCACCGTTGCTCTTGGCCGGAGCCGGCAGCTCCCTCGTATTACCGTAGCGATTGTCCGGCTTGTAGCTGCCCAGAGCCGCCAACAGTTCGTCCCGCACGTCTTCGCTCGACAGATATTCGAACCCGTCAATATCCAGCAGGTTGCCGAGGACACGCAGCACTTTCCAGCCGGGCCGTGACTCGCCCACCGGATTCGCGATACCGGAAAAACTCTGCCAGCGGCCCTCGCAATTGACAAACGTCCCCGACGTTTCGGCAAAGGTGCCGATCGGCAGCAACAGATCGGCTGCCTGTCGAAACGTTTCGGAGTCGTACGCAGTAAGCGCCGCCACGAAACCGGTCGACGACAATCGGGACACGGCATCCGGTACGCCAAGATCTAAGTCTGGTTCGATGCCGAACAGCAACAGTGCGTCCAGCGACGCTTCGATCATCTCCGCAGCGTTTTTCCCGGCCGTGGTTCGCGGTGTGCCACCCATCGAACGGTGCGGCAACAAGCCGGCGAGGTGTGCGCCAGCGGCATTCGGTCCCTCGGACACGATGCCGAATCGGCAACCTGTCAGCTCGGCAATGGCCGCTGCCAAAGCGCGAACTGCGGAGAATGCTTCGTCGTGTATAGCCAGATTGCCGATCAGTACGAGGCCGTTGTTCGAGTCCCGAAGCATCGACGCGACAGATGCCTGCTCCCCGGACGCGCTAACGCCTTTGCAAATCCGGCTCACGGCCTTTGGCAGTGACTTGCCTGACGAAGCGGCGACCGCAACGCCGGCCAGCAACTCAACGAGGCGCGCACCGTTCAAATCGACGGCTACATCGAAGAAATACCTGTCGTTCTCAGGATTTGCAAAGGCGATGCGTGCACCCGCCAGCGCAGCCTTTCGCACGCGGTGGGCAAGAATCGGCGCTTCTTTACGCAAGCTTGAACCTGCGACGAAAATTGCGTCGCACCGCTCGATATCGGCAATCTCACAACCCAGCCATGGAAACAAAGCATCCGCGTCCTGATCCGAAAAGTCCTGTTGCCGCAAGCGGTGGTCAACGTTCGCGGTTCCGACATGCTCCGCAATCTGCGCCAGCAAGCGAGATTCTTCGACCGTGGCGCCGGCTGATGCCAGAATGCCGAACCTGTCGGCCCGCACCGACTGAATCTTTTCTGCCAGTTCCTGCAATGCATCTTCCCAGCTGATGTCCTGCCATTTGCCGGCGCGGCGAACTCGCGGCGTCAGCAAACGGTCACTGCTGTATACGCCTTCGTAGCTGTAGCGGTCCCGGTCACTGATCCAGGTCTCGTTAATCGCTTCATTGGGCCGCGGCACTATTCGCTTGACAGTGCCACGCAATACGTGTGCATAAAGGTTGGAACCCACGCAGTCGTGCGCAGAGACGGACTCGCGCTGCACCATCTCCCAGGCGCGAGCACTGTAACGATACGGTTTGTTGTTAAGCGCGCCGACAGGACACAAGTCGATGATATTGGCTGACAATTCATGATCGATACTTTTTTCTATATAAGTACCGATCTTCATGTTCTCGCCGCGCTCGGTCGTGCCCAGCTCAGGATGGCCGGTAATTTCCTCGCCAAAACGCACACAACGAGTGCAATGAATGCAACGCGTCATGTCGGTGGAAACAAGCGGGCCGATATCCTTGTCTTTGACTACCCGTTTTCGTTCCTGGTATCGCGACACGTCGCGCCCGAATCCCATGGCAAGGTCCTGCAATTCGCACTCGCCGCCCTGATCGCAGATCGGGCAATCCAGCGGGTGATTTATCAGCAGAAACTCCATGGTCGCTTTCTGCGCGGAGATAGCCTTCGCTGACTTCGTGAAGACTTTCATTCCATCGGTTACCGGCGTTGCGCAGGCTGGCAATGGCTTGCTGACCTTTTCGACTTCAACCAGGCACATCCGGCAATTGGCCGCAACACTCAGTTTGTCGTGATAGCAGAATCGCGGCACGTAGGCGCCGATCGCATCAGTTGCTTCGATGAGCATCTGGCCCTTTCGCGCCTGGATGGTCTTACCGTCGACCTCAATCGTGACTTTGTCGTCGCTCACGCCGCTCTCTCCGCCGGATCGTCGACAATACTTCGGCCGCGATATCGCACCATGTACTCGAACTCATGGCGGAAATGCTTTATGAAACTCTGTACCGGCCAGGCAGCGGCATCGCCCAGCGCGCAGATCGTGTGACCTTCGATCTTGTTGGCAACATCGACAAGTTTGCCAATGTCCTCTTCGCTGCCTTTGCCCTCGATGATGCGTGACAGCATGCGATACAGCCAGCCGGTCCCCTCGCGGCACGGCGTGCACTGCCCGCAGGATTCGGCCATATAGAAACGGGAAATACGCCTCAAGACCCGCACCATGCAAGTCGTTTCATCCATGACCATGACCGCGCCGGTACCAAACGACGAACCGGCCTTTTGCAGCGACACGTAGTCCATGGTGCAATTCATGATGACGTCAGCTTTCATAACCGGCACCGAAGATCCGCCGGGAATCACCGCCTTGAGTTTCCGGCCGCCCAGAACACCGCCGCAAAGTTCCAGCAAATCCTTGAAAGGGATGCCCATGGGCAATTCGTAGTTGCCCGGTCTCTCGACATGCCCGGAAACCGAAAACTGGGCGGTGCCACCGGAGTTTTCCGGGCCGAGCGCCGCAAACCACGCCGCACCGTTTCGCAGGATCGCCGGCACACTTGCCAGACTCTGCGTGTTATTGATCGTTGTCGGCTTGCCGTACAGGCCGAAATTGGCCGGGAACGGCGGCTTGAACCGCGGCTTGCCCTGCTTGCCTTCCAGGGATTCGAGCAAGGCAGTTTCCTCGCCGCAGATATACGCGCCTGCACCGACAAACGTGTGCAAATCAAAATCGATCCCGGAGCCCTGAATATTCTTACCGAGGAGCCCGGCGTCATAGGCCTCTTTCAGTGCTGCTTCGAATCGCGGCACCGGCTCGTCGATAAACTCGCCACGAATGTAATTGTAGGCAACGGTTGCTCCCATCGCATAGGCGGCAATTGCCATGCCTTCGATGAGGCAATGCGGGTTGTATCGCAAGACCTCGCGATCGTGGCAGGTGCCCGGCTCGCTTTCGTCCGAATTGCAGACCAGGTACTTCTGCACCGGCGCGCTGCGCGGCATGAAGCTCCATTTGAGGCCGGTCGGGAAACCGGCACCGCCGCGGCCCCGAAGACCGGACGCTTTGACTTCGTCGATGATCTGCTCCGGAGTCAGTTCGCCCGCAAGTACACGGCGCCACACTTTGTAGCCATCGTGCTTTTCGTACGTCTCCAGCGTCCAGGATCTTTCGGAATCGAAGGTATTGAAACAAACAAGGTTCTGTTGGTACTTGCTCATTCGAGGCCATCCAGAATTTTGTCGACTTCTGCGACGGTCAGGTTCTCGTAATACCTGTGGTCGACCATCATCATCGGTGCGCCGCAACAGGCAGCCAGGCACTCCTCCTCTTGTTTGAGAAAGATGCGCCCGTCCTTGGTGCTCTCGCCGAGTTTTATACCGAGTTTATTCTCGACGTGAGCGATGATGTCATCGGCGCCTCTCAGCATGCACGACACATTGTTGCAGATCGCGACGTTGTGACGACCGACCGGCCGTGTCTGGAACATCGAGTAGAAAGTCGCCACTTCGTACACCTGAATCGTCGGCAGATCCAGATATTCCGCAACACCGTTCATCAATTCCGCAGTGAGGAATCCGTTGTTCTCGTGCTGTGCGGCGTGCAATGCACCGATCACGGCAGAACGCTTGCGATCGTCCGGGAACTTCGCGACCCAGCGATCGATTTCCTCGCGAACATGTTCCGACAGCGCCTGCGTCCCGCTCATCGGTCGACCTCGCCGAATACGATGTCCTGGGTGCCGATGACGGCCACCACGTCCGCCAGCATATGTCCCTCGACCATTTCCGACATTGCCGAAAGGTGGGCGAAGCCAGGGGCCCGGATTTTCACTCTGTACGGTTTGTTCGCACCGTCCGAAATAAGGTAAATGCCGAACTCGCCTTTCGGATGCTCAACCGCCGCATACGCCTCACCGGCCGGCACGCAATACCCTTCCGTAAACAACTTGAAGTGGTGAATGAGCGATTCCATGTCATCCTTCATTTCAACACGCGACGGCGCAACCACTTTGTGATCATCCACGATGACCGGGCCGGAGTTCTCCCGGAGCCAGTCGACGCATTGCTTGATAATCCGGTTTGATTGCCGCATCTCCTCGACACGGACGAGGTAGCGGTCATAACAATCGCCGTTAACACCAACAGGAATATCGAAATCGAGCCGGTCGTATACTTCGTACGGTTGCTTCTTGCGCAAATCCCATTCCACGCCCGAGCCACGCAACATCGGGCCGGTAAAACCGAGTTGCAGCGCACGTTCCGGTGAGACAACAGCGATATTGACCGTACGTTGTTTCCAGATCCTATTGTCGGTCAACAAGGTTTCGTATTGATCGACGCAGGCCGGAAACTTGGCAGTGAATGCGTCGATGAAATCCAGCAAAGAGCCTTGCCGAATCTCGTTCAGCTTGTCCACCTTCTTCTGCGAACGCCATTTGGACGGCTGGTACTTCGGCATCGAATCCGGCAGATCGCGGAACACACCGCCAGGCCGGTAGTAGGTTGCATGCATGCGCGTACCTGAAACCGCTTCATAACAGTCCATCAGGTCTTCACGCTCACGAAAGCAATACAGGAACATCGTCATTGCGCCGATATCCAGACCGTGTGCGCCCAGCCACATCAGGTGATTCAAAACCCGGGTAATCTCATCAAACATGACGCGAATGTACTGGGCGCGAACTGGCGGCACGATACCCAGCAGCTTCTCGATCGCCAGAACGTAACTATGCTCGTTGCACATCATCGAGACGTAATCGAGCCGATCCATATAGCCGATGCTTTGGCTATAGGGTTTCGACTCCGCGAGCTTCTCCGTCGCCCTGTGCAGCAGACCGACATGCGGATCCGCGCGCTGGATGACTTCGCCGTCCATCTCCAGTACCAGTCGCAGTACTCCGTGAGCAGCCGGATGCTGCGGTCCGAAATTCATAGTGTAGTTTTGAATCTCAGCCATCTTTGCGCGCGTCCTTCAGGTCGGCCGAGTACCGGTTGTCGTCACGAATGACCTTTGGCACCAATGTGCGAGGTTCGATACTGACCGGCTGATAGGCGACACGACCTTTCTTCTCGTCGTAACGAACTTCGACGTTGCCGCTCAAGGGAAAGTCCTTTCGAAACGGGTGCCCGATAAAACCGTAGTCGGTAAGAATTCGTCGCAGGTCCGGATGCCCTTCGAACAGGATGCCATACAGGTCAAACGCCTCACGCTCGAACCAGTTGGCGGAATTCCAGATATCCACGACGCTCTTGACGATCGGCGGATTCTCCGTACCCGTGTAAACACGAAGGCGAATCCGGTAGTTTTTTCGAACGGAAAGAAGGTGGTAAACAACGGCAAATCGCTCACTGTCGAACGTATCCGACTCGTCAAGAATGACTGGCTTGCGTTCGACACCGCGACTGTATCCGGTTCCCGTTGCGCTTAACGTCGTCCACTCGTCGGTTCCGTAGGATAAATAGTCAACTCCACAGACATCCATGAGCTGGTCGAACGCGAACTGCTCGTCATCGCGCAGGGTAGTGGCGACTGACAGGAGCTCATCCCTTGCAACGACGTAGCCCAGCTCGCCACAGCCAGAGGGCAAACGCCGCATACGCTCACCAAAGTGTGCGTCAATACGAGCAGCCAGTGTCTCGAGGGAATTACTCATGGAAATATGTTTTTTATTGCCTGGCGATCGTGCTGGTACGCCAGATCTTCTTCTGCAATTGTATGAGCCCGTACAACAATGCTTCGGCGGTTGGCGGACAGCCAGGTACGTAGACGTCCACGGGAACTATTCGGTCACAACCGCGTACAACGGCATACGAGTAGTGATAATAGCCACCACCGTTCGCGCATGAGCCCATGGATACCATCCATCTCGGTTCGGGCATCTGGTCGTAAACCTTGCGCAATGCCGGGGCCATTTTGTTGACCAGCGTACCGGCAACAATCATGACATCCGACTGACGCGGGCTCGGACGAAAAATAATGCCGAAACGATCCAGGTCATATCTGGCGGCTCCCGCGTGCATCATCTCGACCGCACAACAGGCAAGCCCGAAGGTCATTGGCCACATCGAGCCGGTTCGTGCCCAGTTGACGACGTTGTCGACGCTCGTGACGACGAATCCCTTCTTCTGCAGGCTGACGGCGGGTGCGGCTGACTGCGGTGGGTCTGTCGCTTCGCCCGGCGCCAATTTGGCGTTTGTCAATCCCACTCCAACGCTCCCTTTTTCCATTCGTAAATGAATCCGACGACCAGCACGGCCAGGAATATGCCCATCGCGGCAAGTCCGAATCCGCCGATGACGTCCAGCGATACAGCCCACGGAAAAAGGAACGCAATTTCCAGATCGAAAATAATAAACAGGATGGCAACGAGATAGTAGCGAACGTCGAACTTCATTCGCGAATCCTCGAATGGCTCAAAGCCACACTCGTATGGCGACAGTTTCTCAGAATCTTTTTGTCCACGGCCGAACAAAAATCCGAGCCCCATCAGCAACAGGCCGATCGCGGTCGCAATGCCGAGAAAAATCAGTACAGGGATGTAATTTTGCAGCATGTCGGAATATCGTGAGGTGATTTCGAGCAAACGCCAGTTGCATTAGCGCGCCATTGTATCAGCCCGCCCTGCTCTCACAACACCCCTGAACGTGTTGCCCTGGATCGATGTCCGCTGCGGAACGAGCCGCTTGACGCATTCAGAATGCCGGTAAGGGCTAAGAAGCTGCCGGTATGCAAACAAAGAAAATTAAATGGTGCTCTGGGCGAGACTCGAACTCGCACGGCTTTCGCCACTGCCCCCTCAAGACAGCGTGTCTACCAATTCCACCACCAGAGCGATGTCGGACATGAATTACTGCTGTGGAATACCTTCCGATTCGGTGCCCGCTTCGTCGTCAAGAGCCGGTAGCTCATCGCCGAGCTCGGCGCCGCCAGTGTTATCCGGCGACTCGAGATCCGGCAGTTCCGGCAATGCGTCTGCAGCTTCGCTGCCGGCCGGCGCACTGTCTTCGACCGGGGCTGCCGTTTCAATAAGGCTGCGCGGGCCCGCTTCCGGTTCCAGGCTGGCCATGTAGGCTAGCGCCAGACTGCTGGCAAAAAACAAGGTTGCCAGAATGGCCGTGGTACGCGAGAAAAAGTTGGTTGAACCGCGCGCACCAAAAACCGTTCCTGATGCACCGGCACCGAAAGCCGCGCCTGCTTCCGCACCTTTTCCTCGTTGCAGCAGCACCAGCGCGATTATCACCAACGCAATCAAGGTA
>JAOUGX010000108.1 GCA_029865385.1 Gammaproteobacteria bacterium | reverse complement strand
CTGCATATCATCCGCGCTTTCTCGAGTTCGTCACGATGATTCAGCAACGAGGCTACGTCATCGGCGGCGCAATGACCGACGTCAAGGGCGATCGCAGCAAAGCGCCGCACCAGCAGGACGACCCGGACCTGTATGTGCACGTTTCGAAACGGACGGAGGAAGGCCTGACGATTCGCGGCGCAAAAGCGCACCAGACCGGCTGCATCAATTCGCACTGGATGCTGGTCATGCCGACGCTTCGCCTGGGCGACAAGGACCGGGATTTCGCCGTGATCGGCGCGGTGCCGGTCGATGCACCCGGCATCACTTATATATACGGCCGCCAGTCCTGCGATACCCGTGCCATGGAGCCGGGTGACATGGATGCCGGCAATGCGCGCTTTGCCGGACAGGAGGCCATGGTCGTCTTCGACGATGTATTCATCCCGTGGGACAAGGTGTTCATGGATGGCGAATACGAGTTCGCCGCAATGCTGGTGGAGCGCTTCACCTGCTATCACCGCAGAAGTTACGTCTGCAAATCCGGCGTCGGCGACGTACTCATCGGTGCGGCGGCCGCCATTGCCGACTACAACGGCGTCGAGAAAGCCTCGCACATCCGCGACAAGCTGGTCGAAATGACGCACATGAACGAGACCATCTACAGCACCGGCATTGCATCCAGCTACCAGGCGACGAAGATGAAGTCGGGCGTTTACCAGAACGACAACATGATCGCCAACGTCTGCAAGCATCACGTAACGAAAATGCCGTACGAGATCGGCCGGCTCGCGCAGGACCTTGCGGGCGGCATCATGGTCACGGCGCCGTCGCAGCAGGACCTCGAGAGTCCACAGATCGGCGAGCTCGTTCGCAAGTACCTCAAAGGACGCAAGGAAATTGCCACCGAGGACCGGCTGCGTATCGTGCGCCTGATCGAGAATATGACGCTGGGGCGCAATGCTGTCGGTTACCTGACCGAGTCGATGCACGGCGCCGGCTCGCCGCAGGCACAGCGCGTGCAGATCGCGCGGGAAATGCAGCTTGAATTCAAGAAGTCGCTGGCGAAAAATCTGGCTGGCATCGCGCCCGATTCAGCGGAAGAAATCTCGCAGGAACTCAGTGATTACATGGCGACCGTCTTCGGCATCGTCGGTCCTGCGGCCGACGAATAATCCGATCAACAGGAAGTGACGATGTCCAATACGATAAAAGCAGCCGATTTACCGAGCCTCGTCGGCACCGAATACGAGCCGTCTCCGTGGATCGAAATCACGCAGGAGCGCGTCAACCAGTTTGCCGAGGCAACGAATGACCATCAGTTCATACACGTCGACCCGGAAAAAGCCGCGAAAACTCCCTTCGGCGGACCGATCGCGCACGGCTTCCTGTCGCTGTCATTGCTCTCCTACCTGAATGCGCAAAGCGCGGTCCTGCCCGAAGGGCTGGTGATGGGCGTCAACTACGGATCGGACAAGGTCCGCTACCTTGCGCCGGTGCGGGTCGGCAAACGCATTCGCTCTCGCCAGAAGGTTCTCGAGGTCGGCGAGAAAAAGCCGGGCCAATGGCTGATCAAAACCGCCGTTACCGTAGAGATAGAGGGAGAAAGTACGCCGGCGCTGATCGCGGAGATTCTCTCCCTGTATATCGTCGCTTAAGTCAATTCAGAAGTCTGACTAAGGAATTGCTATGAATATAAGGATGGATGGCCAGGTGGCCATTGTGACCGGCGCAGGTCGCGGCCTTGGGCGCTGCCATGCACTGGCACTGGCCGAACGCGGTGCCCGTGTCGTGGTAAACGATCTCGCCGACGCCAGCGGCAAGTCGCAAAATGCCGAGGACGTCGTCGCAGAAATCGTTGCAGCCGGTGGCGATGCGCTCGCGAACGGTGCCAACGTAGCGGACTACGCGCAGGTCCAAGCCATGGTGCGCCAGGCTATGGACAAATGGGGTCGCGTCGACATCCTTGTAAACAACGCGGGCATTCTGCGCGACAAGTCCTTCGTCAAAATGAGCATGGAGGATTTCCGACTGGTGATCGACGTGCATCTCATCGGTTCCGCCAATTGCACGAAAGCCGTATGGGAAATCATGCGCGAGCAGAAATACGGCCGAATCATTTTCACCAGTTCGAGTACCGGCCTGTACGGAAACTTCGGCCAGGCCAATTACGGTGCCGCTAAGATGGCAATGGTCGGCCTGATGAACACGCTGCATCTCGAGGGCGAGAAATACGATATCCGCGTCAATTGCCTGGCTCCTGCGGCGGGCACGGCGATGACCGACGGACTGATGCCGCCCAAAGTGTTTGAATTGCTTGCGCCGGAGTCCGTCAGCCACGGCGTTGTTTTTCTCGCCAGCAAGGATGCGCCAAGCCGCAAGGTGTTATGCGCCGGCGGCGGTTCCTTTGCAGTCTACCGGGGATACGAGACGGAGGGCGCAAACCTGCATCCCGACCGGCTCAATGCAGAAGGCGTAGCCAAGGCCTGGGATGCCATCAACAGCGAGAAAGGCATGCAGGAACTGCGAAGCGGCTTCGAGCAGTCGACAAAATTCGCGACGCAAGGTGCCGCAAGACTCGGCATCGACCTGTCCGAATAGTCGAATCAGGAAATCCAACATGCGAGCGCTGGTCTGCAATGCTTACGGTCCACCCGAAACACTGGTCATCGAAGAGCACGACGACCCGGTTCCGGGTTCGACCCAGCTGGTGGTTGACGTTCGGGCGGCTGGTATCAATTTTCCCGATGTGCTGGTTATTGCAGGTAAATACCAGATAAAGACCGAACCGCCGTTTGTACCGGGAAACGAGGCGGCCGGCGTCGTCTCCGCAATCGGCGGCAAAGTGAGCCGTTTCTCAGTCGGAGACAGGGTCATCATTACGCCAAAGGGTGGCGCATTTGCTGAGAAATGCCTTGCCGAAGAAGCTCATACAATGCCGTTGCCGGCCGGACTGGATTTCGAACAGGGGGCCGGGTTCTCTGTCACTTACGGCACCAGCTATCACGCCCTGAAGCAAAGCGCGAATCTGGCACGAGGCGAGACGGTACTGGTGCTCGGCGCGGCCGGCGGCGTCGGAATTACCGCTGTCGAGATTGCCAAAGCCATGGGCGCACGCGTTATCGCCGCCGCTAGTAGCGAGGAAAAGCTGCTGTTCGCAAAAGACGCCGGTGCCGACGAGACAATTGACTACAGCAAGGCTTCGCTTCGCGATGCGGTGAAAGAGCTGACGAAAGGCGAAGGTGTGGATGTGGTTTACGATCCAGTTGGCGGCGAACTTGCGTTGCAGGCGTATCGCGCATTGGCATGGCACGGCCGCTACCTGGTCATCGGCTTCGCTTGCGGCGACATTCCCAGCTTTCCCGCGAACATTGCTTTACTCAAGGAAGCGAGCATTGTCGGGGTCTGGTGGGGAACCTGGTCCGCCAGGAATCCGCGGCTGCAAGTGCAGAACGTGAAGGAGCTGGCCGCCATGATCGCCGCGGGTACGCTGCAGCCGCGGACCACCGGGGTTTTTGCGCTCGACGATTTCTCAAGGGCCTTTGCCACCATCACCGGGCGCCGCGCCCTCGGCAAAGTCGTCCTTAAAATCTCTTGAATAATCAATCGATTATTCCATCAGTCTTTCCTCAGGAAAATATTTAGAAATCGTCGGTTGATTCTAAGGCCAACGTTGCAGTGCCAACGTAGTGTCCGCTCCATCGTTCGATGACCAAGGAGCACCAAGCCATGAAACACCTGATAGCCCTTGCAAATATCCTTGCAGCCTCCGCGCTGGCGTCCGCCTGCAGCGCCACTCACCACGCTGCCGATGTGCGTGCCGCAAACGACGTCGACCGCATTACCGTCGGCACCGTGCAGAAAGAGATACGGATCGGCATGTCCGCGACCGATGTTGCCGCAGCGCTCGGATCGCCAAACATCGTAAGCTCCGATGGTGATCGCCAGCAAAGCTGGATCTACGACAAGATATCGACCGACGTCGTTGAATCGAAGAGTAGCGGCACGGTCGTTGGCCTGATCTTCGGCAGCTCCGGCGGCGGTGCCGGTACGGGCACGATGAGTGGCGGTGCGCGATCAACATCGCAACGTACGCTGACCGTCATCGTCAAGTTCGATGCCGAGCAGCGCGTTCGCGACTTCTCGTATCACTCGTCGAGGTTCTGATGAACGCGCACATTGGGACAAGCGGTAGGACATGTATCGCCACGTTGTTGATCGCAACTATAGTCGTCGGGTCGGGCTGTGCGATGCAGCCATCGAAACAACAGCTGCTGCGACTAACAGAAAGCACTCTGGATATCCGTAATATGCAGACCCGCACTTTTGCCGCATCGTCGGAAGCAGAGATTCTCGCTGCTACCGCAGCAGCTCTGCAGGACATGGAATACAACATTGATCAGATTGAATCGCCGCTGGGTGTTATCACCGCGACAAAAGTATCGGATGCCGACTCAGCGAATCAGAAAGCCGGTACATTCATGCTCTCGTTGTTGTGTGGGTGCGATCTGACGCAGGGCGTCGCCGACAAGCACCGGATCACGATAACGACCGTGGTCCTACCGAGCCTGGCCCGGGAAGGCGAATACACAACCCGAATCACGATTCAACAGGTGACCTTCAATAAAATGGAGAAAATCGTATCGCGCAGCATTATTGACGATCCGGTGGCATACCAGAGCATCTTCGAGAAACTTTCGAAAGCTCTTTTCCTGGAGGTGAACGAAAATGCGTAAGGCAAACTTGCTTGCACTCAGTGCTGTTCTTCTGCTGACTGGCGGTTGCGCGACAACGCCCTTTGATGTCGCTGGTGCATCCGCTCCCCTAGAACAGCGCAGCGTGCAGACCAGGGAATACGATACGCTGGACAAGCCGATGACGATGCGCGCCGTCATGGCGACGCTTCAGGATCTGGGATTCACCATCGATCAGGCGGATCTGGGCCTGGGAATCGTCACCGGAACGCGCATGCAGGTCCACGACCTGCGTATGACGGTGACCGTGTCTCAGAAATCCGAAGAACGAGTTTCTGTACGTGCAAATGCGCGTATCAATGAGAACAGCATCAGGGAAGCAGAGACGTATCAGGACTTCTTCGTCGCACTCGACAAAGCCATGTTCCTGACACGCAACAAGATCGACTAGCGCTATTCGTCAACGACGAGCTTCGACTTCAAAACGCAGTGTTGTCCCGTGTTGTTGTAGGGATCGCCGCCGAGATCGCTCTCGTCGAGAATCGACCACTCGTCGCCGAAAGCAAAGCGTGTCTGCAGAATCTCCGCATTCCCGGCCGGGCCGGTCGCGGTGCGCGGCACTGCCCTGCGGTTGGCAATATTCGGTTTGTCTTTCCTTGAGTCCATTTTCCCGTTCCTGAATAACATGGTCCGTGCCCATGAGTATTCTGACTCACCTGTGAGGGAAAAAATCCATAGTTCGTCGGCGCGAGTGCGCCGTTTGTCGGAGATTTGCCGTTCGTCGGGACAGACCGACCGTTCGTCGGCGAGGCCGCTAAAGGCTGCGCGGATCCGCGGCGCTATGGTTGGCGGGGTAGGCCCGGAGTTCCTCGCGAAAGCCGGCCTCCTCTCTTTCCCCTAGAACCCTCTTGTCGAGCTGGCCGAGCTCCATCCGAAGCTAAACAATCCGGAACTACTGCCGATAACCCTGTCGAGGCTTTGCCGCAGCGGATATCTCACTTGTTTACAACTTTGAAAATCGATTCCAACCAGCTGGAAGTCGGCATGTATGTCGCACAACTCGACCGCCCGTGGCTGGAGACCCCGTTCTTGTTCCAGGGCTTCTATATAAGAAGCCAGGACGAGATCACGGAGTTGCAGAAATACTGCAAGAATGTCTTCGTTCACCGCGAAAGCATTCCTGAGGATTCGAAACTGAATCCGCGATCTCGGGCACGGCCGAATGATGAAAAGGTCAAATCTGAAAGCCGAAAGACCAGCCGCTTCAGTTTACGAAACCTTTTCAGGCCGAGTGAGCCACCGGAAAGCGATGATCAGTTCGCCCGAACCGGTACGTTCTACCACGACTCCGCAACCCTCAAGGAAGAACTGCAGACGGCAAGCGGCGTACACGAGGAGGCTGTGAATACCGTACATGACGTCATGAATCAGCTAAGCAATTCCGAAAACCTGGATGTCCCGCGATTGAGAACGGCGGTTACGCCTATGGTGAACAGCATACTGCGAAATCCGGCGGCACTCGCCTGCCTGGTGCGCATGCAGAAAAAAGGCAGCTACATCTATCGGCACTCACTGGCGTCTTCGGTATGGGCCACGATTCTCGGCCGGCATATCGGGTTGAGCCGGGACGACCTGAACGTCATAGCCCTCGGGGCAATGTTGCTTGACGTCGGAAAGACGCGCATTCCGGACGGAATCCTGCAGAAGCCGCAAGAGTTGAGCGACACAGAAGCAAAGTTGATGCGACGGCATGTCGAGTTCGGGCTCGACATTCTGCATGAGTCGAAAGATGTCGATCCGCGAGTCATCGAAATGGTTGCTTATCACCACGAACGCTATAACGGTACCGGATATCCGAAGGGCCTCAAGGGAAGCGAACTGCCCGTATTCGGGCGCATTGCTGGCGTTGTAGATGCCTATGACGCGATGATTACACCACGACCGTACGCAGAACCCATGTCATCTTACGATGCGTTGCGTCAACTCAGGGTTCTCGCGGATGTCGAATTCCAGGCCGAGATCATCGACCAGTTTACCCAAGCCATCGGCGTATTCCCGACCGGCACATTGGTCGAACTCAACACAGGAGACGTCGCTGTGGTTACCAGGCAGAACAAGATTCGACGTCTGCGACCCGAAGTAATGATAATCATGGACAGCGATAAAAAGCTGCTCGAATCATTCAAAGTGATGGACCTCAACAGCGAATCCGTAACCGACAACGGAATGCACTCACTGTGGATCGAACGCGGTCTGCCCCCGGGTTCTTTCGGTATCGATCCTACCGAGCTCTACCTGGACTAGTCTCGTGGACGCCCAAGCCTCGTCTGCTGCGGACTTGCCTCATATCGACGGCAGTGTCGATGCGGCGCTCGAACAGATCAAACGTTTGCTTTCGACGACGCAGGATTTTGCCGTGCTGCTGGTCTATGTTCACGACGTCGACCGACTCTGCGCGACTATTGGACACGCTGACGCTCAGAAAGTAATCGCGCAGTTTCGCGGGCAACTCGACGAATTCAGACGCGGTGACAGCTGCATCTATCAATTAAGTGATAGAAAATTTGCCGTGGTGCTATGCAACATCCGCAATCAGGGACATGTGCAACTGGCTGCGCAGAAAATTCAGCGCCAGATAAAGGCCCAATCGATGGCAGGAAAGGTCGAGCATTCTCTGACGGCTGCTGTGGGCGCAGCGTTGGGCAAACGCGGTTATAACAGCGCAAGCGATATTCTGCGATCAGCCGAGATCGCTTTGCTGGAGGGCCGTCGAGTCGGCCAGACATTGACATTTCATGCGCAGGCGACCGGCGATGAGCTTGTCAATGAATGGGATCTCGAGCGCAAACTTGCCAATGCGCTGGAAGGCGGCGATCTTGAGCTGCACTACCAGCCCAAAATTTGCATAAAAAACAACATGGTCATCGGTGCTGAAGCCCTGATGCGGTGGAACGACCCACAACTTGGAGCAATCTCGCCAAATATCTTCATCGGCGTGGCGGAAAGTTGCGGCCTGATTACCGAGCTAACCTATTTCGCGATTCAGCGCGCGTGCCGGCAACTGGATGAATGGCGTCGAGACGTCGAAAAGCTCACAGTCGCCGTCAATCTATCACCGAGTCTCATTCGAAACCTTGAGATCGTCGATGTAATCAAGAGTGCAACCAGCATATGGAATATCGAGCCAAATGAAATGGTGCTAGAAGTGACGGAAAGCGCATTGATGGCCGACCCTAAAAACACCCACAATGTTCTTACCGCAATCCGGGATCTGGGTGCGAAAGTCTCGCTGGATGATTTCGGCACCGGTTTTTCGTCTTTTGCCTACCTGAAGAAAATTCCTGCCGATGAACTGAAGATCGATAGATCTTTTGTTATGAATATGCTGGAGGATGCTGGAGATCGAAAAATCGTCGAACACGCCGTTGCTATCGCGGGCAGCTTTGGCCTCAAAGTAGTCGCCGAAGGAGTGGAGAGCATGGACGCACTGGCGGCACTCCGGGAACTTAATTGCGACTTTGCGCAAGGTTATTACATCAGCCGGCCACTGGCTCCGGACGATTTCCTCAGTTGGTATCGAACGCGGCGCTCAAACGGGTAATTTTGGTCTTTCCGCCCCATTGGATCTAGAATGACCGATCCATTGCGCGGGAGAGTGACATGAGTCGAATCGGAAATCTGCTGTGCCTCGGCTTCCTGTGCGCCTCGTGTGGCGGCGGCATCAACTCCTATGAAGACGCAGCAAACGCTCAGGCCGAGATCATGTCCGAGATGATCGATGTTCTCGAAGGCGTCACGGATCAGGCATCCGCCGACCGGGCTGCCGGCAAGATCGAGGACCTCGGGAATCGGCTTGCCGATGTCATCGGGCAGCTACGGGATCTTCCGGAACCAACGGCGAGCGAAATAACTGCCATGTCGCGAAAACAAGGCGCGCGCATGCAGGAGTTCCAGTCCAAGGCCATGCCGCAAATGATGAAACTTGCCGAATACCCGGTGTTGTTCGAAGCCTGGACGCGCGCGATGGAGAACATTGAGTAGGCAGATTGCATTGCGTGCCGGGTAACGGGCGGTACAACTCGGGCGGGATTGCCGCCGCAACGGTTCCGGAAATCACTTTTCGCCGGTTGATTATCTATTCCCCTCACCCGCGTGAAACCAGATACTACGACTTGCCACCGCGATTCCGGTCCGCGCGCAACAAGGATTCGAGCTCTGCAGCCGCTTCCTGGGCGCTCTGGATCATACGGGTCTCGTCCTGCTGCAACGCATGCTGGCGCTTCAGTAATTCTTCGTCGTTCTCGGCAAAGGTATCTACAATAGTGTCGGCTTCGGACGTTTCGATACCCAATTGTTGCAGCAGGTTGCGGGTCATCTCAAGGCCGGAATAAAAAGTATCGCGGAAAATCATCGTAATACCGAGGTCCATCAGGCGATGGGCATGGTGACGGTTACGCGCTCGCGCGAGAATCGGCAGCCCCGGAAAATAGTGGCGCACCGTTTTTGCTGTCGCTATCGCCTGCTCGACGTCGTCGATAGCCAACACGAAAAATTTCGCCTTGTCGGCGCCAGCTGCAAGTAGCAGGTCGATGCGCGAGGCATCGCCGAAATAGACTTTGTTGCCGTACTGCCGGACGACCTCGACCTGTTCGGCGCTGGACTCCAGTGCCGTGAAGCCAATCCCCTGTGACTTCAGGATACGGCCGACAACCTGTCCGAAGCGGCCGAAACTGGCGATGATCACCGGATTGCCCTCGTCTTCGATAATGTCGTACTCCGGCTCCGCCTTCGCGTCGAGGCGCGGACGCAGCACATGCTCGTCCAGCAGATAAAGCAGTGGCGTCGCGGCCATCGACAAGGTGACGATCAGCACCAGCATTTCGACCGTTGCGCTATCCAGCACATCGAATTTTCGCGCGAGCGTAAAGAGTACGAACGCGAATTCGCCGCCCTGCGCCAGGACCAGTCCGATGCTGCGCGATGAATCATTGCGCAGTCCGAACACACGAGCCAGTCCGTAAATCACCAGCGCCTTGACCACGATCAAACCGATCGTAAGGCCGAGAATATCCAGCGGTCGCGAAACGAGCAGCTGCATGTTTACCGACATGCCGACAGCGATGAAGAACAGGCCAAGCAGCAGGCCCTTGAACGGATCGATATTGGTCTCGAGCTCGTGCCGGTATTCGGAATCCGCGAGCAGCATTCCGGCGATGAACGCACCGAGGCCCATCGACAATCCTACGTGCTCCATAAGCACCGCGGAACCGATGACCACCAGCAGCGCGACCGCAGTGAACAATTCCTTGATGTCGGTCGTCGCGACCAGCCGAAGGACCGGCCGCAAAAGATAGTGTCCGCCGATTATCAGCGCGGCCAGCGCGCTGCCGCCGATCAACACGCCGCCAAGCCGAAGTTCCGACGCGGGCCCGGCTGCCAGCAGCGGTATCATTGCGATCAGCGGGATAACGGCGAGGTCCTGAAACAGCAGGACCGCAAAAGACGCACGACCGTACTCGGTCGACAGCTTCTTCTGCTCACCCAGCAATTGCAGTACGAAAGCCGTGGATGACAGTGCCAGCCCGAAGCCGATTGCCAGCGCCGGAAGTATTTCCCAGCTGGCCGTTACCAGAAGTCCACACAGGATCGCCGCCGTAACGATGACCTGCGTGCTGCCAAGCCCGAACACCTGGTGCCGCATTATCCAAAGCCGGGACGGTTTTAGTTCGAGACCGATGATGAAGAGCAAAAACACGACCCCGAGTTCGGCGAAGTGCAGTACGTATTCGACGTCGCTGATGAATCCGAGTGCTGCCGGTCCTATGATGACGCCTGCCCCGAGGTAACCGAGAACCGATCCGAAGCCGAGGCGTCTCGCGAGCGGCACCGCGATGACAGCTGCGCCAATATAGATCAGGGCTTGTTCCAGGTAGCTCATGGGCGAATTTGGGCAATGAATGGGGCGCCCATCTTAACGAAACTGGTTGCGCGACGCTTGAAACGCCGAATCGAATTCGGCACCTGACCAAGTTAGATCGGGTTTTCGCCCTTACAACCAGATGTCCCGTTGC
>JAOUGX010000107.1 GCA_029865385.1 Gammaproteobacteria bacterium | reverse complement strand
ACTGAAGAAACCGAGGGATATGCCCGGCTAAGTGCCGGAGATTTCGGCGAGATGAAGCTCGAAGCCGCCGTCGGCGGAGGTCTCAGTGAAACGGTGTCCGGTCGCATTTCCGCGATCTACCACAAGAACGACGGCATCCAGCAGAATGTCAATCCTGCTGGCGTCGATGCCAATCAAACGGACCTGACAGCCGTGCGTGGCCAGCTCAGTTTCGATCTGGCGGACAGTGGCTCGCTGCTGTTGTCGATCGAAACCGCGAGCAACGACAATCCCGGCGGTAATCCCTATCGCTATGTACCTTCGTTTGTTGGGCCCGATGGACTTTCCGACCGGGATCTGGCGAATCGCGACGACGTTGTGGGTACGAGCGACCTGAATGACATCAATGTTAGTGGCGGCCTCGGCGTCAAGTCGGATTACACGGCGGGTACGGCGCGCCTGGAATGGGGCTTTGACAATTTCGACTTCGTGTCGATCAGCAATTTCCAGGATTTCGAGAAGCGCCAGGTGCAGGACTGCGATAGTTCACCGGCCGATTTCTGCTTCACCCTGTACAACTCCAACACCAAGCAATTCAGCCAGGAGCTGCGGCTGCAGGGCGATAACGACAATCTGCAATGGGACGCGGGGCTTTATTATTTTGACCTGGATACGGACGGTAATCAGGCACTCGCAGGTCCAATCGCGGGCTTCTTCATTGCACCGGGGACCAACTCGACAAGCACCTCCTTCGACACCACGACCACATCCTGGGCGGTATTCGGCCAGGTCGAATACAGCGTGACCGATGCGGTGACGTTAATCGGTGGCCTTCGCTATACGGATGATGAGAAAGACATGACCCAGGTCTTCCTGTTGACGGATCCTGTGGATGCCCTGGGCTTTACGGGCGGCGTTCCTTATCCAAAGGAAACACAGAGCGAAAACAACGTCTCGTACTCCGCGAAGCTCACCTGGGATATTAGCGATACGACAATGGTGTACGGCGGAATCTCCAATGCCTACAAGGCTGGCACGTTCAACTCCGGATTCGGGCCTGTTGATCCCGCCGCCTACTCGGTGAAGCCCGAAGAGCTGACCAGTTTCGAGATCGGCTTCAAATCGGAACTGGGCGGCGGTCGTCATCGACTGACCGGTGCGGTCTTCTATTACGACTACCAAGACAGTCAGGCTTTCGTGTATCGAGATCTGAACCAGCTTCTTTTCAACGCCGACGCCGAAATAACCGGTGCGGAACTCGAATGGACCGGCCTACCGACAGACGGCCTGGAAGTCTCGGCGGGAATCAGCCTGCTCGATACGACCGTCAAGTCTGTGCAGGACGGCAGCGGTGCGATACGTGACAGAGAGATGGTGCTTGCTCCGGATCTGAGCATGAATGCGATGGCGCGTTATACCTGGGACCTCTCAGGCGGCAGCGCCCTGGCGGCACAGATCGACGGCAACTACAGCTCGGATGTCTTCTTCGACAATTTGAACAGCCCCGGCCTGAAAGAGGGCGCCTATACCAAGCTCAACGCGCGCTTATCCTGGTTGAGTGGCGATGAGCGCTGGGAAGTAGCCGCGTGGGTCAAGAACCTGACCGATGAAGAATATCGAATCTACGCATTCGATCTGACCGCTGACCTGGGCTACATCCAGGATACCTATCATGCGCCACGCATGTACGGCGTTACGGTAGGCGTAAATTTCTGAGCCAGGCGCGAGCAGGGCTCATGACCTGATGAACAAGCAAGCCGGTGACGTTGTGCCGGCTTTGCCTTACCCGAGCGCCGCCGAGACCGAATCCGCATTCGCAGTGCACATGGGTCCTTCGATGGCCAGGCTGATGGCGGCCATCGGCACCCCGATCCATTACGGTATTCGAGAAGGCGCCCGTGTTCAGGACGCTTACACGGGAAAGTGGTACTGGGATTGCCATCGCAACGGCTCGGTCTACAACCTCGGGCATCGCAATCCCGAAGTGCTGGCCGCCGTCAGTGAGGCGATGCAGAACCTGGAAGTCGGCAATCTTTTCCTGCCCTCGGGTTACAAGGCCAGAGCTGCCGAGAAGCTGGTTGCCAGTACCGGAGGCGAGCTTACGGGTGTCGTCTATGCCGCCAGTGGCTCCGAGGCAAACGAGGCGGCGATCCGGGCCGCGCGTGGTTTTACCCGCCGAAGAAAACTCGTATCGCTAAAGCACAGCTACCATGGCAGCAGCTGTTTTGCGATGGCGGCGGGGGATAACCCCGAGTATCACGAGCGCTATCTCTTGGATTTTCCCGAGTTCGTCAAAGTGCCTTACAACGATGTGGAGGCGCTACGTGTCGCGGTCGACGACGAAACCGCGTGCGTATTGCTGGAGGCCAGCCCCGCGCAGTTGGGATTCCCGGAACCGGACGCCGGTTACTTCCAGGCGGTGCGAAAAATCTGTGATAACAAAGGCGCCGTGTTCATACTTGACGAAGTCCAGACGGGGCTCGGTAGCTCGGGCCGCTTCTGGTTATGGCAACAGCAGGGCATTGTTCCCGATATCCTGACGACCGCCAAAGGTCTCGGCGGCGGAATCATGCCCAATGCTGCGTTATTGATGACACCCGCGGTCAAGGACTGGTTTCTGGATACCGAGTTTCCGCACATGTCGACCTTCGGCGGCAACGAGCTCGGCTGTGTCGCTACCGCGACAGTCTGCGACATTACGTCGCGACCCGAATTCTCCGCGAATGTTCTGCGCCTGATTGAGCAATTCCGTGAGGGATTTGAGAATGCTCCGTTCCGTGTCAACCAGGTCGGGCTTTGCATGGGCTTGTTGTCGGAAACAATGAACTCTTACGAGATGACTCGCCAACTCTTCGCAGCGGGCATCCTGGTGCTGCCCGCGCATTACGACTCGCGTGCCATTGAGTTTCGGCCGATACTGATCCTGGACGAAACCGACGCGGACAAGATTATCAGGACGGTGCGGGATGTATTGGGCTGAGCGCTCTTGGTCTGATCGCCTGGTGCTAATCGCCGTCGCGCGCAGCGAGTTCTTCCACAAGGATTGGTGCGCCGAGCGAGCAGGATTGGATGCCGATTGCGGTGACCAATTGAAGCACCGTCATGATTTCCTCTTTCGTTGCTCCCTGATCGAGCGCCCTGCGGATATGACGGCGCACACCGGGTTCGTACATGTGTGTGCAGGCCGCGTTGACTGCGAGGAACAGAAATTCGATCGTTTTCCTGTCGAGTACACCGGACCGCATGGGTAGCGTGCCCATATCCATGAACTTCTCTGTCCACAGCGGATCAAGCTCTGCGAACTCGTCCCAGGCTTCGTTCCAGTTGCCGGATTGGCGCATGTTGTCCGTTATCGGTGTATTGCTCATGGTTGCCCTCACGCTGAAATGGTTTTTGACGTAGGTGATGCAGAATACCAATTGGCCACCTAGCAGAGTTGTAAATTCGAGACAACATTTTGGTTATTCGTGACAACGTAGGCAGAGATACGAAAGTAACGACATGCTGGAAAACAAGTTCGACTACGTCGTGGTCGGTGCCGGGTCGGCCGGCGCCGTAATTGCGGCGCGGCTCAGCGAGAATCCGAAAAGGCGCGTATTGCTCCTGGAAGCCGGCGGAGCGGATAACAATGTGTGGATACATATACCGCTCGGCGTGGGGAAACTGCTTACGAACCCAAGGTTCGTCTGGCAGTACTTTACGAAGAAGGGTGACCCGCCCGTCGCTGGTGAAGTCTATTGGCCAACGGGTCGCACACTGGGTGGTTCCAGTTCCGTGAACGGTATGGTCTTCGTACGCGGAACCAGGAAAGCATGGGATGAGTGGCGCAAGCTCGGCAACGGCGGTTGGGGATACGACGATGTACTGCCGTATTACCAGAAGCTGGAAAACCGAACTGGTGGTGATCCGGCGTACAGGGGAGTCGGGGGGCCTATTACAATTTCGGACGTTGCCCACCATTCGGCGGTTTCCGACGCGTTTGTACGGGCATGCCAGGCGCTCGGCGCGCCCAGGCTCGATGACTACAACGGTCCGAGTGATGAGGGCGTAGCACCGCTACAACTATCCATTCGAAATGGCAGGCGGTCTTCCACTGCCGTTGGCTATTTGCGACCGGCAATGAAACGCAAGAACCTGACTGTGCTCACGCACTCCACGGCCGACAAATTGTTGTTTGATGGCACGCGCTGCGTCGGCCTCGAATATATGCGTCAGGGCAATCGATTCACGGCCCATGCAACGCGAGAAGTCATACTAAGCGCCGGTTCTGTTCAATCGCCTGCCATCCTCGAGCGATCCGGAATTGGTAATCCGGATATTCTCGCCAGCGTCGGTATCAAGACGCTCGTTGCACGCAACGAGGTCGGTGAAAACCTGCAGGACCATCTGCAGGTACGCATGTCCTTTGAAATTGAAGGCGAGCGAACTGTCAATGATTTGATCAACAGTCCATTCCTCGGTGCCGTCGAGGGCCTTCGCTATTTGCTCAGGCGGCGGGGGCTATTGACCACGTCAAGCGTGACCGCGCACTCCATCATGAAGTCACATGATGAAAGTAATCATGCGGATACGAAGATTCAGCTGGCACTGATAAGCGGCAAGGACCGCTACAGCGGGGATGGCACCGGTCTCGATAAATGCTCGGGTATCACATTAGGTACATTTCAGGTTCGCCCGGAGTCGCGTGGCTGTGTTCATGTAAAATCCCGAGACCCGTCGGCAGCCCCGCAAATTGAGCCGAACTATCTTCGCGAGGCTGTTGACAGGAAGCTGACCGTTGCAGGGCTCAGACTTATTCGAAAAGTTGCGGAGCAACCGGACTTGAAGAAGTTCATTAAGCGCGAGATTTTGCCAGGCACGGCAATATCGAGCGACGCGGCGCTTCTTGAATATGCCGGTGAAACCGGCCAGACATCGTGGCATCCGATTGGGACCTGTCGCATGGGCAATGACCCAGGCGCCGTTGTCGACCCGCAGCTTCGTGTCCGCGGAGTCGACAGTCTACGAGTCGCCGATGCTTCGATCATGCCAACCATGGTCTCGACAAATACTAATGCGCCTTCGATCTTGATTGGGGAGAAGGCGGCCGACCTCGTCAGGGATGCCAACAAGTAAACAAGCTAAGGAACATCAATACCTGTCCGATCGGTACTTGCGAGAAAATACAGAACCAGGAAAAGTTCGAATCCGATCCGATATTGCGACCAGTTTCTGCAGTGACCGACAAAATCTGTCTTGCCAGGGATTAAACGGTGTCGACGAAAAAAAAGGCCGTTTCCTAATATGTTTCAGCAAGATACGGATCCAGCCCTATCGAAACCGATTAACACACTGGACACATGGTTAAAACTCTACCCGGTATTCCGGGTTGCCCTACGTTGGCGTGGTCGAATCCGTCATTCGGCCTCTATTTCTTCTCTTAGTTCGGCGATGACTGAGCTGTCGACGCCTTCGGTGCGTGCCCAGGCATTGACGTCATCCCGCCGAACTTGCTCCGCCACAGGTAGTAGCTCGCTTCCGAGAACCCGTGCTTGCGGCAAAGCTCCTTTACCGCAACGCCACGATCGGCCTCCTTCAGGAAGCCGATGATCTGCTCTTCCGTATACCGCTTCTTCACGTCCAACCTCCTCTCCGGGGTCAGGCTCTAGATCTTAGCGCTACTCAAAAGCTGGGGGGGACGTCGGCGCGCTGAAATTTCTTGATCGAAACAACCGGTCTTCATTTGCGCGCCAAGACTGATCAATGCGTTGTCCGTTGCATGCTGAAACGCGGCGATGATCTCGGAGAGTCTGTTCTCGCGCGCAGGAGCCGTAGTTGCGGCAGTGATAGCGAAATCGCCCGAGCCACAATTCATGTGACCCGCCAGTTTGACATGTACCTGCGGCGGCATGCCTGTGGTCGATACCACAGCGAAAAATTCACGCAATTCCAGGTTCAGCGACCACTCGGCATCGGTGGCATGCGAGCCGCTGCTGACATGATCGAAACGCCCGCTGCTTTCGAGGGACAGGCGCAGAGTCGCAGTTAAGACTTCCGGAAGGTGATCGGGCCAGCGCGCACCGGCGTAGTAATTCAAACGCGCGCCCGGTTCCTTTACCAGAATTCGGTCCGTGTCCAGACCGGGCAGGGCGTGAACGGCGACGATCAGGTCGGGTAAATTTTCTGTCGGTGGCTCGCCGGACCGCAGCGTGACTGCATCCAGCCAATACACGTGCTCGGGCGGCTGATCCGAAGTCAGCATGCCGCTGCAACCGCCCAGGGCCGCTGCCCAGCCGATGCACAGCAAAAAACGCAAGCACGTTTTCATTGTGCAACTACCACAGGCTCAAGTTTGGGTTTATGAATCATTCGGGATGGGTTACTCCGCAGTTCCGCGCCGAGCTTCTCCAGTTCGCGCATTGCCGCCCGCGTATCCGTCATGAGTGCCGCGGTTTCTCCTATGCCATCGGCTAGAAAACTTTCAATGGCCGCGTCGTTCTCCACGAACCAGCGCTCCACACGGTCGCTCGCATTCGCCAGGTTGTCGGTTGTTTGCCTTAAGTCTTGCATGCTGGCCAGAATGTCCGGCCTGGCGTCCGCAGCGAGTTCGGCCGCAAGCTGAAGTGTATCCTGCAACTTGTCGAGTGACTCGTTCATGCGGGTGGGCACAGCTGCCAATGCGCTCCGCTGCTCTGCCAGCGCACCGGTGATCTGCTCTAGATTCTCGAGTATCTGCGTTGCGGAGTCGCGATTTTTTTCGTCAAATAACTGGCCGGCATCGTCCAACAGGTGATTAACGCGAGCCAACATTTCCGGGCCAGAATTCAATAGGGCGGCGATACCGACGTCTCGAGTCCGTATGACCGGATGCGCGTGTCCTGCCGTTACCGTGAGTTGCTCGTGCACGCCGGAATCCGCGGCAAGATTGATGAAGGCCACGCCGGTGATTCCCTGGTACCCAAGGCTCGCATAGGTGCCGCCGTCGACGGGCGTCGTGCTCGCAACCTCGATCCTTACCTCTATCGCCGTGCGCTCTGCATGGAACAAGCGGATGGTGGTGACCTGTCCGACATCGACGCCCATGTAACGCACCGGACTGCCTTCGCTCAAGCCATTGACGTCGCGCTCGAAGATGATGGTGTAACGCGACATGGGCACCGTCTGGCCGACTCCACCGACCCAGGATCCGACGGCAAGCAGCACGACGGTGCCAAGCAGAATAAAGATCCCAACCGCCAGGTAGTTAGTTTGCTCGTACATTCTTATTCTCCTTCTGTCGTGCCCTGATGGCACGCGGATCGTTGAAGTAACGCTGAATCCAGGGGTGTGGCGACTGCACGATCTCGTGCAGCGCACCAGCCACGATCTTCTTGTCCACCAGCACGGCCACGCGATCGCAGATGCCGAACAGGCTGTCCATGTCGTGAGTCACCATGACGATCGTGAGATTCAGGCTCGATTGCAGATAGGTGACCAGCTTGTCGAATTTCGTGGCGCCGATCGGGTCGAGGCCCGCGGTCGGTTCGTCCAGGAACAATATATCGGGCTCCAGCGCCAGGGCCCGTGCCAGGGCCGCGCGTTTTATCATTCCCCCCGACAGCTCGGACGGATACTTGTCCAGCGCGCTGACAGGCAGACCGGTCATGCGCACCTTCAGTTGTGCAATTTCGCGGCGCGTTGCCGCCTGCATGTCCGAATGCAGCGCGATAGGAAACTCCACGTTCTGGCGTACCGTCAACGCGGAAAACAGGGCGCCGTTCTGGAACAGCACCCCCCAGCGCTGCTGCAGGCCGGGCACGGCCGAGTAAACGTCTTGTCCCAGCACACGAATTTGCCCGGCCTGCGGTTTGCGCAGGCCGAGCATGCTGCGCATCAGCACGGACTTGCCGGTGCCCGAACCGCCGACGATGCCAAGAATTTCTCCGGGCATGACATCAAGGTTCAGGTTGTCGTGCAGCGTGTGTGTGCCGAACGCGTTCACGAGGTTGCGGATTGATACGGCCGGTTCCATCTAGATACCCAGCCGGACGAAAATGAACGTGAACACGGCATCCGCCGCAACGATCAGCGTGATCGCCTGAACCACCGCGACCGTGGTCAGGCGCCCCAGTTCCTCCGCGGAGTGGGTGACCTGCAGGCCGCGCAGCGTGCCGACGGCACCGATCAGAAATGCAAACACCGGTGCCTTTACCAGTCCGACGAACAGGGTCGTCAGGTCGGCGCTGTCTGCCGCCCGGTCGACAAACTGAACGATGGAAATGTTCAGAACGGCTGTACTCAGAAACAGCCCGCCGGCCAGCCCCGACAGGTTGGCGAATCCGGTCAGCAACGGCAGCGCGATGATCAGGCCCAGTACGCGCGGCGCAACCAGTACCTGGTTCGGGTTGAGCCCCATGACTCTCAGGGCATCGAGTTCTTCGTTGAGTTTCATTACGCCGAGCGAGGCGGCAAATGCACTGCCCGAACGCCCGGCCACCATGATGGCTGCCATGATGACGCCCATTTCCCGCAGGATGGAAATAGTGACCAGGTCGGCAACGAACACGTCGGCGCCAAACTTGGCCAGCTGCGTCGCCCCCTGGTAGGCGATCACCACGCCCATCAGAAAGCTGATCAGGCACACAATGGGGATTGCCCTCACACCGGTCTGATAGACCTGCCGTATCGTTTCGCGGACGGCTAGCGCGGATGGCCTGGTGATGCCCTGCAGGACCGTCGTCGTGATGAAGCCGACATCCTGCATTGCCGACGTAGCGGCCCTGCCCAATGACTCCAGTCCGCGTCGAATGCGCTGCTCATTGGCGACGGTTGATTCTTTGTCGCCGGCGGAAGCCGCGGAACCGGCGGTCTCCGTTACGCGAATAGAAAGTGATGCCGTATCGTCCGGGGCCGCACCCAGACTGTCGTCGTGAATTTCCACCGTGACGTTCAATTTCGGGTGACTCGCGGCATCCAGAGTTGTGCCGGGGATCAGCCAGAGTTCGGGGCCGACGATCTCGAACAGCGCCGCATCGGTTCCGGACAGAATCAGTTTGTTGGTGCCCAGTACGTCGTCCGTAATCACGATGTCGGCTACCTTGATGCCATCGCTCGTGTTTGCATCTCCCCGGATGCTTGTGGTGGCGTTAGTAAGGCTGACGGTCGGCGGCTCGTTGACATCGGTAATCGCGATCGACAACGGTGCGATATCGTCCGGCGTGGCGCCAATGGCGACGTCGTCGACCTCGACCGTGACATCCAGCATCGGCTTGGTCTCGAAATCCAAGCTGGCGCCGGCGATCAGGCGAAGCTCGGTGCCGACGATCTCAAACTGCTCCGCGTCGGCACCGCTCAAACTCAGTTCGTTCTCGCCGCGCCCGTCGTCAGTGATGACGATATCGGCGACCTTGATGGCCAGCGACGTATCGATGTCTTCGCGCAAGGTCGTCGTGGCATTGATGAGCGATACGGTGGGCGGCTGATTGACCTCCGTGATGTTCTGCAGGAAGCGGAAGTGAGCCGCTTTGAATCCCTGGAATTCGGTTTCGCGCCCCTCGGATTCAAACTCCCTGGATCGGCGGAACAATACCCAGGCACCGGAGATATCGATGTCCCGAAGCCCGCCGCACTGAAAGGTCACGCGAGTGGCAGCGCCGGCGTCCACCTCAGCCAGCGCCGTTTCGAGGTCTGGCACGTTGTGCAACACCCAGTCGCCTTTCAGGCTGACGGTCAGCGAGTGATCATCTCGTTCCGCGATCAGGTATCTGTTTTCCACTGGCGCTTCTTATTATTGTCTTCGGCACCGGCGCAAGAACCGCGCTCGGCTGTGGGCCATCCAGGCCCCCGAGTTTACGCCGACTCTTCCCTGGAATCCCGTGGAGCAGACTGCAACCCGTCAAAAGCCGCGCTTAGGGAATTGCGATGTCGAAATCCTGGTTCATCGACCGGATGGTATGGATTTTCGAGGACATGAAGTCTTAAGACCCGAGGTGACTGGACGGTTCAAGCATTTTACGAACTGTCGGGGGCTCGTCGACTTCGTAGACGAGCGTGCACGGTTATCTGAGTTGTTATCAATGTGGGAAATAGTACCTTGAAGCGCAAGGTATAACTATCCATACCTACTAGCTCAAGGTATATAGAATTGCGGATGACATGCTTCCATTCAGCGTTTATCCACCGAAAGCCCGGATTCGAAACTGGTAGTACAGGCACATAGGCACTCGAACAACGATGCACTGGTGCAGGTCATGAATGCCGCGCGTGAGGCGGGAATCTACGATATTTCCATTGCCGCCGAGCGAGAGTGAATCAGCGGTCGAACCGGCCACTTCAGGAGTTCGAAAAAAGTCGGTTCGACCCCCATTTAACGTGGTTTCACCTGGGAGTGCAGCGGTAGCGCGTGACATGATTGCCGGCCTGCACCTCGCAGCGACGCGGCCTTGCGGTTTGGCAACGCTCCGGAACGGGTTGACTCGACGGCCACTGATACGGGTTCCCGGGAAACGGTTGCGCCACTTCTGCACAACTCACGAGGTCGGATCGGAGCAGGCGCTCGCCGCCGCCCCCTTCACAAGCGGTGATAGTCAGGAAGGCTGCAGCAATAATGACAGCCAACACGGGAGACTGCCCAAGGTGGCTTCGATGGCGTTGCATGTTCATGTTTCGCTCCAAGAATTGACTCCGAAGTGGCCGCCGGTTGCGGTCGTGTCGGGGTATGCATTTTCGGAGCGGATCTGATTCGAGTCGTGACCCGGGCGTGACGGATTGATGACGATTTGCCTACCGTGAGCGTTGCGACCCTGCTATTGCAATTTGCAGGAAGCTGTTTCTGTA
>JAOUGX010000184.1 GCA_029865385.1 Gammaproteobacteria bacterium | reverse complement strand
GATCGCCGAAGAGTCCGGACTGATGACGCGGGTCGGCGAATTTGTTCTCGATCAAGCCTGTCTGCAGATGCGCAAGTGGTGCGAAGAGGGTGTAGAACTGCCATACATCTGCGTCAACGTGGCCAAGGCCCAGTTAATGCAGGGCGGATTCGCTCAGGCCGTCCGTCGTGCGCTGGATGTGCACGGCATCGCTCCGGCTCAACTGGAGCTCGAACTGAGCGAGCGCGGCGTGCTCTCCGGCGACTACGACATGATCAGCCAGCTGCACGAAATCAAGGATTTGGGCGTCAGGCTTTCTATCGATGATTTCGGAACCGGTGACTCGGCTATTGCGTATCTGAAAGAGCTGCCGGTCGACGTGCTGAAGATCGACCGGTCCTATATCAACGGGCTGACAGAGAATCGAAAGGATGCGGCCATTATTGCCGCGATGATCGCTTTGGGACACAGCCTCGATCTGAAGATCGTTGCCGAAGGCGTGGAATCGCGGGAACAACTCGAGGCCCTTCGCCGGCTGGGCTGTGACGACCTGCAGGGTTTTTACATATCCCGGCCGGTCAGCGAATCCGTACTTGCCAGCTTCATACGGAAGATCCCAACAAATACAACGAAACGGCGATGATTTAACGCCACCGTTATGCGAACTGCGTCACACTCCTGCCGCAGTCCGGATTGAATACCATCAACGCCCCAAAGGCATTAAACCTTCCTAATGCATGCACTGGAATGCGGGAGTACTTGGGGCCGTGCCAAACAGAATAATCATTGACCCGACGATCAGGCGCATCCTCGCCGTTGTCGTCGTGTTTTTGTCCGCCTCCGTATCGCTCAACTCGTTAGCAGCGGCGTCCGCGGACCGTACAACCAGCCACCCTATGCGATTCGACCGGATCAGTCAGGACGACGGACTGTCGCAAAGCAACGTCTTCAGCATTCTTCAGGACTCGCGTGGCCTTATGTGGTTCGGTACCGAGAGCGGACTCAATCGCTACGACGGTTACCAGTTCGACGTATTCAAGCGCCAGCGAGGCAATCCGCAAGCGCTGGGCAGCGATTACATTTATGACATCGCGGAAGACGCGGATGGCCACTTGTGGATTGCGACGAATGGCGGTGGCCTTGCGCGCATGAACCATGCTTCCGGAACATTCACTACTTTTCGCCACGATCCTGAAGACAGCAAAAGCGTATCCAGCAATGCTATTCGCAAACTGCTCGTTGATACGGACGGAAGCATCTGGCTGGGTACGATCGGAGCGGGCATTGACCGATTTGATCCGCAGCAAGGGGTCATCGCACACTATCGATTCGGCAATCCGGAAGACCCGAGCAAGGATACCAATGAAATTTTCGCGCTGCACCGCGATCCGGGCGGTATGCTTTGGATTGGTACAAACGACGGCTTGGTACGCCTCGATACCAACAGCGGCGAGTTCGAACATTACCGGCATTCCGAGGAAAACCCCGGCAGCATCAGCGGCCACCAGGTCCGTACGATTGTCGAGGACAGTCATGGTGCGCTCTGGGTGGGCACCTATGCCGACGGCCTGAATCGCTTTAATCCGCAAACCGGAACTTTCGACCGGTTTCGCCACGATCCCACGGTCGACTCGTCGCTTTCGGCCGACCGGGTGACAACTGTCTTCGAAGACAGCGACGCTCGCCTGTGGGTCGGTACCTATGACGGCCTTAACCTGCTGGATCGCAACACCGATTCATTCGTTCGCTTCGGCCACGACGGCCAGGATGCAACCAGTCTGGCCGACAACGTAGTGACCGCCATTTATCAGGACCGTGGCGGCATTCTTTGGATCGGTACCCGGAATCACGGTCTGAACAAATGGAATCCACGTACCTGGGCCCTCGGTCTGCAGAACGCCAAGGGGCTGACCAAAGCCGGCGATGTGCAGCCGAACGTCACGTCGTTTGTCGAGGATCCATCAGGCACGCTGTGGGTCGGAACTTTCGGCGACGGCCTGCATGCAATCGATCGAACAACAAATACGACCGTAACTTATCGAAACGATCCGGCGGATCCGAATTCGATCAGTGACGACCGGGTAATGAGCCTGGCGCGGGACAGGACCGGTAACATCTGGATCGGCACGATGACCGGCGGGCTGAATCGGCTGAATCCGCAGACCGGTGAAAACACGGTATTCGTGCATGACAGCAATGATCCCGCGAGCCTGAGCGCGAACGGTGTCATGGCCGTTTTCGAAGACAGCGCGGGGTTCATTTGGGTCGGGACCTACGGCGGCGGCGCGAGTCGATACGACACGGCGACCGGAGCGTTCAGGAACTTTCTGCCGTCGGCAGAGCAGCCCGATTCGATCAGCAGCAATCGCGTCCGCAGTTTCGCCGAGGACCGGTCCGGAAAGATCTGGATCGGCACCGATGCGGGCGGTCTGAACCTGTTTGATCCGGCGACCGAAGCCTTTCAGCACTTCAGGCATGACCCGTTCGATGTAACAACACTCGCCGATGACACGATTTACGCGATTACAGTCGATGCCAGCGGAACGGTCTGGATAGGTACCCAGGGCGGTGGGCTCGACCGGGTTGTTGGCGATGCGGCGGATCCGCTTAACATCAAGTTCGCGAACGTCTCGCAGCAGGACGGCCTGACCAATGACGACGTATACGGTTTGCAGGTCGATAACGCCGGAGTGGTTTGGCTTAGCACCAATTACGGCATTAGCCGCTACAACCCGGCGTCTGACGAGTTCAGGAACCTGCATCGCAGAGACGGACTGCAATCCGAGGAGTTCAACTCCGGCGCACATTACAAGAGTACCAGTGGCGAGCTTTTTTTCGGCGGCCCGAACGGCTACAACGCGTTTAAACCGAGCGACGTCAAAGCCGGTACGACGATACCGCTGATTGTCCTGACCGGCATATACAACGGCAACGACAGGCTGAAGTCGGACAAGCCCGTCGACAACAACGATGGCATCGACATCTCCTATAAGGACGACGTTGTAAGCTTTGAGTTCGCGGCACTGGACTATGCGGCCAGCGAGCAAAACAGGTATCGCTACAAACTG
>JAOUGX010000106.1 GCA_029865385.1 Gammaproteobacteria bacterium | reverse complement strand
GGTCGCGCCAATTCTGTGCGGAATGCCACAGGGAGATGCTCTACATCGATTTTCGACAGACCTCGCGTAGCAAGCGATTGCCTGTTAATCGAACGCCTGGCCTCGAGCATTGCCGCAGTCACCAGAACGACGCCTTTGTTCGTGACCGTGAAATGCAGTGCATCGGCTTGTGCATCGTGTCCGATGACGCTTCCATCGGGGATGCAGCAGTCGTTGTCGATTATTGCTCGTTGAATTCGGCAATCGCGTCCGATAGTCACGTCAGGCAATATCACACTGTCGACAATCTCACAGCCGGGTTCGACCGTTACATTGTTCGACAGGATTGAGCGGATAACGGCCGAGTCGGAAACCACACAGCCGTTCGACACCAGTGCATCGACAACACACCCATGCCGGTTGGTGCCCGAACCGACAAATTTCGCCGGCGGGTATTGTGCCTCGAAGGTCCGGATGGGCCAGGCAGGGTCGCACAGCGCCAATCCGTGACTCGGTTGCAATACCTGCATACTGGCTTCCCAGTACGCGTCGAGGGTCCCGATGTCATGCCAGAAGCCGCGATTCCCCCGCTTGTCGAGGAGTGCGTATGCCATGACATTGCCGCTCGACACCATTGATGGAAGGATATCCCGGCCGAAGTCGTGACTTGACGTTGTCGATGCAGCGTCCTGAAGGAGCCTGGCAACGAGTGTTTCGGTCGCGAACACGTAAATTCCCATCGATGCCAGGACAGTGGCGGGGTCCTGCGGCAGCCTTGTTGCGCATTTCGGCTTTTCCTCGAAGGCGATGACCCGGCCCGATCGATTCGTGGCCATTACGCCGAATTCGCTTGCGGCGGCTTTCGGCACTTCGATCGCACCGACAGTGACGTCGGCGCCGCTTTCCGCGTGGCGTCGCAGCATCTGTTCATAGTCCATTGTGTAGACATGGTCGCCGGCAAGGATGATTGTGTATTTCGGCGCATGGTCCATGATGATGTCGATGTTCTGATAAACCGCATCCGCGGTTCCCAAATACCAGTCCGCACCCGTGCGTTGCTGTGCTGGCCAGACTTCTATGAACTCGCCAAGCGCCGGATCCAGAAATTGCCATCCCCGCTGCAAGTGTTGAATGAGCGTGTGCGCCTTGTACTGAGTCAGTACCCCGATACGACGGATGCCGGAGTTAATGCAGTTCGATAAGGGGAAATCAATACTTCGGTATTTACCGCCAAACGGCAGGGCCGGTTTGGCGCGCCAGCGGGTCAGGTCACCCAGCCGGGTACCGTTGCCGCCAGCCATGATGATGGCGAGCGTATCCTGCCCGCGGGGAGTCTGTTCTGGAGGACGACCTGGAGGTGTCATATCTGAACTCCCATTTTGATGCAGGACCATTACACACACCGCCAAACTGCAGCGTATAGCACCGGCGGAGTCCGAAGTATTGTGGAAAATACGCAGCGACCGAAGTGCCGATCGCGGTGGTAGCTGTCGGCTCCGTTCAAACCATAGAGCTGCCCTTTGCATAAAGGTCGAATCGCCTGGGATCAAACTGACTGGATGGGCGGCAGGTTTCGCCGTCGCGCGCGCCGTTGAGAACGAGCATTGCCGGGCCGTACCAATAGGTGAAACTGCGCATGGCGCAAGCGGGCCTGGAGTCAGTAAGTTCTGGACAGTCGGCTGGTCGGTGTCGGGCCTGACTCGATATTAATGGACCAGAGCGATCGCGGTGAGCATTGTGGGACATGAACAACTACTTCAGAGCAATTGCAGTCGACTTCGATGGAACCCTGACGGCAGAGTCGGATATGGCGTCCGAATCGGCGCTTCTTGCCATTGCCGAGGTCCGTCGACGAGGCCTGCAGGCGCTGCTGGTAACCGGCAGAATCCTCACCGAGTTGCGCCAGGTTTTTCCGTCGGTCGATCAATGGTTCGATGGCATTGTCGCTGAGAACGGTGCGGTATTTTGTGCCGACGGCAACGAGACGTTGCTGTCATCTCCCGTAGAGCCTGAACTCGATCGAGCGCTGGTGGAGGCCGCTGTGCCGTTCCGCCGCGGTCGCATATTGCTTGCAAGCCAGGTCGCTTTCGAACCCGAGATCCAGGCGCAGATTCGACGTCTTGGATTGGAGTGCCAGCTGGTGCGCAATCGCGCCGAGTTGATGATACTGCCGCCCGGAGTCTCGAAAGGATTCGGCGTTTCTCGTGCACTCGAGTCGCTCGGAATCTCTCATCACAATACGATCGCCATCGGCGATGCGGAAAACGATCACTCGCTGCTGTCGATTTGCGAGATCGGTGTGGCGGTGGCAAACGCCGTCGATGGTCTCAAGCGGCACGCCGATGTTGTACTGCAGGAATCGAACGGCGAGGGCGTTGCGAATTTCATCCGGCATTCGGTGCTCGCAACCGACGTGCCCCTCCATCCATTGCATTGGCAAATCGAGCTGGGACAGCTCGACAGCGGTGAGCTCGTAAGCATTGCGGCGTCGCAGATCAATATACTGATTACCGGACGCAGCAAGTCCGGAAAATCCTATGTCGCCGGAGCACTTGCAGAGCGACTTATCGAACAGGGATATGCCGTTTGCATTATCGATCCTGAAGGAGACTATGCATCATTGGGAGAACTGCATGGCGTACAAAGACTGGGCGAACCGGGAAAGTGCCCGGACATCGCGCAAATCCGGCGCCTCATAACTCATCATTTCGGCAGCGTGATCGTCGACTTGTCTTTACTCGATTCCTGCGAGCATGCGACCTGTACGAAAGAACTTCTGGAACAACTGTCCGAAGACAGGGAGGCAACGGGGCTGCCGCACTGGATCGTAATCGATGAGGCGCATCACACGCTGGATTTGCCAGGCAAGATGGTAACGGCATTGGCGGGAGGGCAGAAAGGCTACTGCCTGATCACATACCAACCGACGGTATTTGCCAAACAACTCGACGGATCGATCGACATCATGCTGGCGCTGCCGGGCGGCAAGCGCACGCCCGGCGCAGATCCGCTTGAGGAGACAGGTCGCCTGTGTGGACTGGACGTGCCGAGCCTGTTGGATTCTGCGAGTCAGGGCCAGGCCGCAGTTATCCGTCCCGGCGCAACAAGCGCGTGCCAGTTGATTTCGCTTTCAGCGCGGCGCACTGCACATGTCCGGCACTGGCACAAATATCTTTCGGCCAGGTTGCCACCGAAGCACCGTTTTATTTTTCGCCTGTCAGGAGAGACAGGCGGGACCGTAGCGGCCAACGTTCAGGAATTTCGTGACGTACTTGGGTCCACCTCGAAAGAAGTAGTCTTCGGACACGCGCTACGGCGCGATTTCTCCCGATGGATTGCCGACGTGCTGCAGGATGCGACACTCGCCGATGCGCTGCGTCTACTCGAGGAAAAATTGATTGGCTCGAATCAAGCGGCTGAAGACATCCGTTCGTTTCGTGATAACGCCGTAAAGGCGATCGGCGAGCGCTATGTCGACTGAGGTCGATTCGCGAGTCGTGTGGGTCGTACGTCACGCGGACCGCCTCGATTTCGCAGATCCAGCCTGGGCTGCAAGCGCAACACATCCCTACGATCCGCCGCTGTCCCCCATGGGCACGCGCCAGGCAAGGGCACTGGCGGCACGATTGTCCACGGAAGCTATTGCACATTTGTTTTCGTCGCCGTTCCTGCGTTGTGTCGAATCGGCGCTTGCCATTGCCCGCACACATGGATTGTGCGTCAAGATCGAGGATGGCTTGTCGGAATGGCTGAATGTCGGCTGGTTTCGTAATCCGCCGGAACTCCAGCCGGTCGCGGATCTCGCAGCGCGTTACACGCATGTTGACACGGCATACTCCTCGCGCGGCCAGGCTCGTTTTGGCGAAAGCGGCGAGGAGGCTATACGGCGCTCCGCAACCACATGCCTGCGGCTCGCCAATGATTTCGAGGGCAATTTGTTGCTTGTTGGTCACGGCGCGTCGGTGCTTGGCTCGCTGACGGGCCTGATCGGCCAGTCCGCAGTCAAAGGAGCCTTTGCCGACGCTCCCTATTGCAGCCTCAGCAAAGTCATTCGCCCGGCCGGCGGCAACTGGCGCCTGGCCTATGCCGGTGACGTATCTCACCTGCCGCGTATATCCGGTCCGGGGCAGTTTCTCGGCTGGGCCGACAACGACGGCAAAGACAACATCCCGGACTGAGGGCGTGAAACCCCCGCCTGAATGTCGGGGGCCGGGCATGAGTGTCTTTATCGGCAGTATATGTCTTTACATTTGCATCGCCTGATCGGCTGCGCCCTGCTTCTCCGTATCCGGGACCTCAGTCATCGTGGCTTCGGTCAATAAAAGGAGGCTCGCAATCGACACCGCGTTCTCCAGTGCAATTCGAACGACCTTCGTGGGATCAACGATGCCGTTTTCAATCAGATCGACGTATTTGTTGTTGGCTGCGTCAAAGCCGAGTTTTCCGTCGCTTTCGAGCATGTGTTCGACAACGACACCGCCGTCCACTGAAGAATTCTCGGCGATCTGTCGCGCCGGTGCGCTGAGCGCGCGACGAAGTATCTGCAGGCCCGTCCGCTCGTCGCCCTCGGCGAGTTTTTCTTCATCTGCGATGGCTCGACTGCAACGAATCAAAGCCATTCCGCCACCGGGAACGATACCCTCCGCAACGGCCGCCTTGCTTGCGCTTATCGCATCATCGAGCGCTTCCTTCTTGCTTTTCAGCTCAACCTCGGACGGCGCGCCGACGCGAATGACGGCGACACCACTGGCAAGTTTTGCCAGCCTTTCCTCGAGTTTCTCTTTGTCATAACTACTCTGAGTTTTCGACAGTTCCGCGCGAATCTGCCGGACACGGCCTTCGATCTCGGCCTTGTCGCCCATCCCACCGATTATCGTGGTGTTGTCCTTGTCGCAGACGATGCGCTTGGCGCGTCCGAGCTGTTCGAGCTGGACGCTATCCAGTTTCACGCCCAGCTCGCCTGATATCAGTTGCGCGCCCGTGAGAGCCGCGATGTCACCCAACATCGCCTTACGTCGGTCGCCGAAGCCCGGCGCTTTGACAGCTACCGTCTGTAACACGCCGCGCAAACGATTCACAACCAGGGTCGCGAGCGCTTCTCCATCGATATCGTCGACGATAAATGCGATGGGCTTGCCGGTCTTTACGAGCTGCTCCAACAGCGGTATCAGGTCTTTGGGGTTGCTGATTTTCTTGTCACTGAGAACTATGTATGGCTCTTCGAGCGCGACTTCCATTTTCTCCGGGTTGGTGACGAAATACGGCGAGATGTATCCGCGGTCGAATTGCATGCCGTCGACGACATCCAGAATCGTCTCGGTGGTATTCGATTCCTCAACGGAAATGACGCCTTCGTCTCCAACTTTCTCCATGGCGTCGGCAACGAGTTCGCCGATTGCCAAATTGTTGTGTGCAGAAATACTGGCGACCTGAACCTTTTCCTGTCGTGTCTTTACCGGCATCGACATTTTCTCGAGTTCCCGGACGGCCACCGCCAGACCACGATCGAGTCCGCGCTTGATTTCAATGCCGCTTGCGCCGGCGACCGTGTTGCGGGTGCCGTCGGAAAATATCGCATAGGCAAGAACGGTCGAGGTGCTGGTGCCGTCGCCGACAGCCTCGCCGGTCTTCTCCGCGGCCTGGCGCAGCACCTGTGCGCCGAGGTTTTCTTCCGGGTCCTTCAGCTCGACTTCCTTGGCAATTGTCACACCGTCATTGCAGACAATTGGGTTGCCCCACTTTTTCTGAATGAGCACGGACTTCGACTTCGGACCTAAGGTGACACGAACGGCGTCCGCGAGAGAGCACGCGCCACGAAGAATCCTCTCCCGCGCGGCTGAGTGAAAGGACATTTGCTTATAGGCCATTTTCCACGCTCCTGGCTGGTCGTTTCAACTGCATGGCGATCATGATCGTGCGTGTGGCTTCGGCTCAATAAGTAGTTCCCCGGAATCGATAGCGCGCCGCGCAACAAGCGGCATTACGGTCTCATTCCTCACCGGCCGTTTGACGATGTGTCCCACAGATATGTCATGCATAACCGGGAAAGCACTACATCATCGTCTGACCCTTGCTGAAACTTGGCGCAAAGCTCGCGCGAGCGACAGCGGCCCGCTCCTGGCCAACAAAGGTCTGGTGTTCCGGACTCCGGCGGGGACTCTCTGCAGGCTCAGCCGACGCCCGCTGCATGAACCGAAGTCAGTGCAGGAGCAATTACAAGGGCAGCGAGTAAATAACCAGCCCGGATCTCTTCGGGCTTGCCAGTTGCGTAACATGGCTTCGGCTTCTACGAATGGGCCTGCCGGGTGTTGGTAATTTATAGTGGCTTTTCGTCAAAAGAGAAGTTTTCGCATGAGTTCGCAGAATTTTGTTGCCTCTATGTGGTTGCAGGCCTGCGACGCACTTGATCGCGCGGACCGGCTGCAGCGCCAGTTTTTTCGACTCGGGCGCAGCGGGCAGGTACATGCATGGGAGCCCCCGATAGATCTCTTCGAATCCGAGTGGGGGCTGGTCATTTATGCAGCCGTGCCGGACGCACAGGGAACCGATTTTCAGATCCAACTGGAGCCTGCCGCTCTGCGCCTGAGCGGACGCAGGGCGATTCCGGATGCGGCGAGCAAGTCCGTCATACATCGTCTTGAAATACCTTTTGGCCGAATCGAGCGCATTATCGCGCTGCCGGCGGGGCAGTTTGAGCTCTCTGATATCTGTTATGCGAACGGATGCCTGCAGATCAGGTTGCAACGAATCGATTCGGAATCCTGAGTTTGAAGAAAAATGAGCAATCAAGCATCGCAGGACCTTGAGTCGTCAGTATCCTCAACATTGTCGATTCCGGACGATGCGCTGGCCATTATTCCGGTGCGGAATGTCGTGCTCTTCCCGGGCATCATCGTGCCGATCAGTATTTCCCGCAAGTTGTCCGTCGCGGCAGCCCAGGCCGTCGGCTCCGGTACCGACAAGGTAGGACTGTTGCTGCAAAAAGACTCGTCTGTCGACGATCCGGGCGCGCAAGACTTGCACACAGTTGGCACCATTGCGGCAATCTTGCGTTACGTAACCGACGAAGACGGCACGCTGCATCTGATCTGCAATGGCGAGTCACGGTTTCGCGTGACAGAATTCCTGAGCGGTTTTCCTTTCCTGGTCGCGCACTTCGAATTGCCGGAGGAACCGGTCACAAGCGAGGATGCCTTGAAGGCCCACGCGCTTGTGCTGAAACAGCAGGCGTCACGCGCTGTCGAATTGCTGCCGTTTGTGCCGGCGGAACTCAAGGGCGCCCTGCAGTCGATTGAACAGCCGGCAGTCTTGTGTGATCTCGTCGCCAGTTTTCTGGATATCCCCGTCAGCGAGAAACAGCAGATCCTCGAAACCCTTGACGTCCAGAGCAGGCTGGAAAACGTCGTTGCCAGAATGGCAAAACACCTTGAAATCATTGAGCTGTCACATGAGATCGAAACAAAAACCCGTGAGTCGCTAAGCGAGCGTCAACGAGAGGCGATTTTGCGGGAGCAATTGCGGACCATCCAGCAACAGCTTGGTGAAGATGGCTCCACCCGCGCGGAATTCGAAGCGATCGAGAAGGCGATTTCCGACGCAGAGATGCCGGATAATGTCAGTGCGCACGCGAGGAAAGAGCTGGATCGCCTCAAACACATTCCCAGTCAATCCAGTGAGTACTCGCTACTGCGAACTTACCTGGACTGGTTAACCGAGCTTCCGTGGTCGGTCGTAGATGCCGAATCAATCGACATCACAAGGGCACGCGAAATTCTTGACGAAGATCACTTTGGACTCGTGAAAGTCAAGAAACGAATCATCGAGTATCTGGCCGTCCGCAAACTAAAGCCTGACGGCCGCAGCCCGATACTATGTTTCTCCGGACCGCCGGGTGTCGGAAAGACGTCTCTCGGCCGGAGCATTGCAAGGGCGATCGGACTGCGTTTCGTTCGCATAAGCCTCGGTGGCCTGCACGACGAAGCGGAAATCCGCGGACATCGCCGCACTTACGTTGGTGCGCTGCCTGGCAAAATCATTCAGGCTGTCAGGAAAGCCGGTTCGCGAAATCCGGTATTCATGATGGATGAAATGGACAAGCTCGGTGCCGGATTCCATGGTGATCCGTCCTCTGCGTTGCTTGAAGTCCTGGATCCGGAGCAGAATTCAACGTTTGAAGATAACTACATCGCCGTGCCGTTCGATCTTAGCAAGGTGCTCTTTATCGGGACGGCCAATCGGCTGGACACGATTCCGGCTCCCCTGCTGGATCGAATGGAAATAATCGAGCTGAGCGGTTACACGCTTGAAGAAAAGGTGCAGATTGCGAAGCGCTACCTGGTACGGCGCCAGTGCGAGGCGAACGGTATCGATGAGAGCCAAATCGAGATCACAGACGCGGCACTCGAGAGCATCATCGCGAGTTACACGAGGGAGGCGGGTTGCCGGGCGCTGGAAAAACAGATCGGCGCCGTGCTTCGCAACGTCGCTGTCGGATTCGCCGAAAAGGCAGAAATGGCCGAAGCCCGGGTTTGCATCGGTCCCGACGACGTCGGTCGCGTTCTCGGTGCACCGGTGTACGAAGACGAAGTCGCGTTGCGAATCGGCGTTCCTGGGGTCGCCACCGGGCTCGCCTGGACACCGGTTGGCGGGGACATCCTGTTCGTCGAATCCACGCTAATTCCCGGCGAAGGCCGGCTTATTCTTACCGGGCAGCTCGGTGACGTGATGAAAGAGAGCGCGCAGGCAGCGCTCAGTCTGCTGAAAAGCCGTGCCGATGCGCTGAAACTGGATAAGAGCGCGTTTGCCGACAAGGATATACATCTGCACGTTCCCGCCGGCGCGATTCCGAAGGACGGACCGAGTGCCGGTGTTGCGATGTTCGTTTCGCTTGCATCCATGTTGAGTAATCGCGCGGTACGCCACGACGCCGCGATGTCGGGGGAAATCAGTCTACGCGGGCTCGTGTTACCGGTCGGAGGCATCAAGGAAAAAGTGATTGCCGCGCATCGTGCCGGCATCGGGACTGTGTTGCTACCGTCGCGAAACAGGAAGGACTTCGACGATATCCCGCAATCGACTCGTGAAGGATTGCGCTTCGTCTGGCTGAATACGGTTGACGATGCACTACGGGAAGTACTCGAATTCGAATTGCTGCCGGCAAGCGCGCGACGGGCAAGCGGCTAAAAGAGACCTGTCCGGAACGGGGCCGTGTGAGACGACAAAAAATGGCGGATTCCGTATCAAATGAACGCATAGCGGAGATCTTTCGCGATTGTGCCGGCATCTTGCGCCAGCAGTTTGCGAATCCGTTTCGGGTCAACGCGTACCTTCGTGCCGCACAGACTGTGGAAGCGCTGCAGACCGATGTGCAATGCATAGCGCGCGAACACGGTGTCGAAGGACTAATGCAATTGCCTTTCATCGGGCGGGGTCTCGCCAGCGCAATCGAGGAAATCGTGCGCACCGGGCACCTGTCGCAACTGGATCGTCTGCGGGGTACGACCGATCCGGAGGAATTGTTTCGCGCCATACCGGGAGTCGGCCCGGCGCTTGCTCACGCCATTCACCAGGCACTTCACGTCGATACGCTGGAGGCATTGGAAATTGCGGCTCACGATGGGCGCCTTGCGCGCGTGCCCGGTATCGGTCCCCGGCGGGCGGACGCTATTCGCTCCGGCCTCGCGTCGATACTGGGTCCGGGTGCCGCTGCGCGAAACCATGAACAGGCATCGCCTGGTGTTGAACTGCTGCTCGGCGTCGACCGCGAGTATCGGCAAAAAGCCGAGTCCGGCAGTTTGCCAAAAATCGCTCCGAGACGTTTCAATCCGAAGGGCGAGCGGTGGCTGCCAGTTCTGCATACGCGCCGGGCGGGCTGGCACTTCACCGCGCTTTACTCAAACACGGCGCGCTCCCACGAGCTGCGCCGCACGCGGGACTGGGTTGTGCTCTACTTCTATGATGGAGATCACAAGGAAGGCCAGGCGACGGTCGTCACGGAAACACACGGCCCGCTACAGGGCAAGAGAGTGGTTCGCGGACGGGAAGCGGAGTGCCTGCGTCTCGCTGGCCGCGATTCCGCCGCCTGATGCAGCCGCGGGTCACATGTCTCCGCGTGGTATCTGATTATGCCGTATCGAACTTTGGCCGAACTGCCGACTGCCGTGCGCGAGCACTTGCCCGTTCACGCACAAGAAATTTACTTGCGGGCATTCAACAATGCCTGGGAGCAATACAAGGACCCGCGTAAACGTCGCAAAAAGGGCTCGCGCGAGGAAACCGCGCATCGGGTTGCCTGGGGCGCCGTGGAGCGGAATTACGAAAAAGGGGGGAGCGGCAAGTGGCGGCGCATATCGAGCTAATGCAAATGCACTTGAAATTGCGGGCCTGGCGATTCAGGCATGTGCGGCGCAGCGGTTTCAGCCTTTGGGCACTACTGCTTGGTGCGTCCGCGCTGGCACAGGAGCCCGGTGAGCCGTGGGAGTACGAAGATGCCTACGACGACGACATACTCTATGTGCATGCTTTGCTCAATTACTCGTACGATCTCGAATGGCAAACAGAGTGGGAGCGACGCCTGCTTGCGGGTAACGGTTTTCGCCTGAACGTCGGCAGCGTTACCTCCAGTGAACTGATGACATTGGCGGATCTCAACATCAATCAGGATCTGGATGAGAAATGGCGCTTCCAGGCGCGGGCCTTTCGGCACGAACCCCGGCAGCTGCCGGCCCGCGACGACCAGATATTTGTCGGTCTCGAACGATCGATTTTCGAGACGTCCTCGGTTTTTCTGATGGCAACGCCGCAATACGACAAGGAATTCATGGACGTGTATGGCGGATACACGTTTTATCGAAACGACAGGGAACAATACTTTTGCGTTGGCGTAATGCTCGAGGACATCGTGTACGACACCAAGAATGAACTGGGCGGCCAATACGATCGGGAGCCTGTCGCTCTGCAATGGGCAA
>JAOUGX010000105.1 GCA_029865385.1 Gammaproteobacteria bacterium | reverse complement strand
CGATCGGCACGCAGATCCTCGTCGCGGAAACAGCGAACGATCTGGTAGTAACGATCCAGGCCCGACATCATCAACAGCTGCTTGAATATCTGCGGCGACTGCGGCAATGCGAAAAACTTTCCGGGATGCGTGCGACTCGGCACGATGTAGTCGCGAGCGCCTTCCGGCGTGGCGCGGGTCAGCATTGGCGTTTCGACATCGACGAATCCGTTGTCGTCGAGGTACTTGCGCATCGCGCGCGTCACGCTGTGGCGCAGGCGAAGATTTCCGAGCATCTGCTCACGGCGCAGGTCGAGGTATCGATATTTCAACCGCAGTTCTTCATTAGCCAGTTCATCGTGATGAAAGGGCGGCGTTTCCGAGTCATTCAAGGTTGTCAGCGACTTCGCCAGCACTTCGATGCGCCCGGTCTTCATGTTCGGATTGACCGTGCCGTCCGGGCGCTTCCGCACCGTTCCTTTGACATGCAGTACGTACTCGCTGCGAATGCGCTCGGCTTCGGCGAAGATTTCGGGCCGATCGGGATCGAACACGACCTGTAACAGGCCCTCACGGTCCCTCAGGTCGATGAAGATCACGCCGCCATGATCCCGGCGGCGATGCACCCACCCGGCAACGGAAATTTCCTGGCCGATCAGGGATTCGTCGATCTGTCCGCAATAGTGGCTGCGCATGCTGAATTCTGGCTTCGAGGGCTGAAAAAGAGGCGGAATGTTACGTTTTGCCCGTGGTCGCTGCAAGGCACAGGCCCTTCGGCAGCTTCAGGCCCCGGTCTTTTTGTCCGGACCGGGCATGACCAGCGGCAGTTCGCCGATCTGGTCATCCCGCCATTGCGGCACGACCACGCCGAGCGATATAACCATCTTGAGCGCCTCATCGACGCTCATATCCAGCTCGATGACATCTCTCCTGGGAACCATCAGGATGAATCCCGAAGTCGGGTTTGGCGTGGTCGGCAGGAACACGCAGATCACTTCCTCCGCGGTCTTGGCCTGCACTTCCTGCAGTTGCGATGCAGTCTGGAAGGCAAAGCTGTACAGGCCCTTGCGCGGGTATTCGATCAGCAGCACTTTCTTGAAAGATTGTTCAGAGTCTGAAAACACCACTTCCGAGAATTTTTTGACGGCCGTATAGATCGTACGCACGATCGGGATACGCACCAGCAGGGATTCCCAGAGATTCACCGCGGAACGTCCAACGATGTTCGCTGCCAGCAGTCCGGTCAGGATCAATACCAGCACCGTCAGTAACAAGCCCAACCCCGGGATCGGGAATCCGAGGTAGGTCTCGGGCAGGAACTCCTTCGGCACGAACTTCAGGTTCTTGTCCATCAGTTCCAGCAGGAACTTCAGAACTATGAAGGTCACGCTGAGGGGTAGCCAGACCAGCAGGCCTGCAACCAGATAGCGACGAAGACGTTTCATTCGGTGGGCAGCCTTATTCGGACTTGCTTGCAGTGGATTTACTTTCCGCAGTTTTGCTCGGCGCCGGCTTGGGATCGGCACTTTTGTCGATGGACTTGGCAGCACCCTTTTCGCCGGCTGCCTTGCCGCCGGCTGCCTTGTCGCCGCCGGCCTTGCTACTGTCCGGCGATGCACTCGATTCCGACTTGTCACCGACCGGTGCGGCATCGCCGTCGCCTTTGGCGAGATTTCGCTGTCCGTCTTTCTTGAAATCCGTTTCGTACCAGCCGGCACCCTTTAGCCTGAATCGCGGCGCCGATACCAGCCGCTTCAATTCAGGCTTGCCGCATGCCGGGCAATCGACCAACGGATCGTCGCTCATTTTCTGCAGCGCATCCAGCGTGTGTTCGCATTCGTTGCAAGCATACTCGTAGATCGGCACGCAGTTGTCTCCGTATATCTTGTTGATTAACAGTGAAATTCGGACCAATGCCCGCGGCGCATTATAAGAGCATCACGCCGCGTTCTGAAACTCCAGCTGATCGTCGGCAACATCGACCTCGATGGTATCGCCCGGTTTGAATTTGCCCTGCAGGATCTCCTGCGCCAGCGGATTCTCGACCTGCTGCTGAATCGCACGCTTCAGCGGCCTCGCACCGTACACCGGATCGAAGCCGGATGCAGCGAGTTTGTCACGCGCGGCATCCGTCAGCACGATTACCATATCGCGATCGGCCAGCCGTTTTTGCAGGTACCCGAGCTGGATGTCGACGATCTGGCGAATATGACTGCGACCCAACGGATGAAAGACGACGACATCGTCGACGCGATTGATGAATTCCGGTCGAAAATGCTGCGACACAACCTCCATGACCGCCAGCTTCATCGCAGCGTAATTCTGCTCTCCCGCCATTTCCTGGATCATCTGTGAACCGAGATTCGAGGTCATCACAATTACCGTGTTGCGAAAATCGACGGTGCGGCCCTGCCCGTCAGTCAGCCGGCCATCATCGAGAACCTGCAGCAAGACGTTGAATACATCCGGGTGCGCTTTTTCGATTTCATCCAACAGGATGACCGAATAAGGCCGGCGACGCACGGCCTCGGTCAGATAGCCGCCTTCTTCATAACCGACATATCCGGGCGGCGCGCCGATCAGGCGAGCAACCGAGTGCTTTTCCATGAACTCGGACATATCGAGTCGCACCATCGCGTCGTCGGTGTCGAAGAGGAAACCGGCCAGAGCCTTGGTCAACTCCGTCTTGCCGACGCCGGTGGGCCCCAGGAACAGGAATGATCCGATCGGTCGACGTGGATCCGAGAGGCCGGCACGCGAGCGACGAATGGCATTGGCAACCGCAGTGACTGCCTCGTCCTGACCGACGACGCGCTTTTGCACGATGCTCTCCATCTGCAGCAGCTTGTCCTTCTCACCTTCCAGCATCTTGGAGACCGGAATGCCGGTCCATTTCGAAACAATTTCGGCTACTTCCTCTTCCGTGACGTTGTTGCGCAGCAAAGTGGTTTCCCTGGACTCCGCTTTCATTGCCTCGGCCAGCTGCTTTTCGAGTTCCGGGATGCGGCCGTATTGCAACTCGGACATGCGCGTCAGGTCGCCGGCACGGTGAGCCGTTTCCAGTTCCAGCTTGGTGCGTTCCAGTTCTTCCTTGATGTGTGCCGCACCCTGCATGGCCGCTTTCTCGGATTTCCAGATTTCTTCGAGATCGGAATACTGCCGCTCGAGATCGGCAAGCTGCGACTCGATGTCGTCGAGGCGTTTTTTCGACGCTTCGTCCGATTCTTTTTTCAATGCCTCGCGTTCGATCTTCAGCTGGATGATGCGACGTTCCAGCCGGTCGAGCGACTCGGGCTTCGAATCGATCTCGATGCGAATGCGCGACGCCGCCTCGTCGATCAGGTCAATGGCTTTGTCCGGCAATTGCCGGTCGCTGATATAGCGGTGCGACAGGGTTGCCGCGGCAACAATCGCCGGATCGGTTATCTCAACGCCATGATGCACTTCGTAGCGTTCTTTCAGTCCGCGCAAGATCGCGATCGTGTCCTCGACCGTCGGTTCGTTAACCAGCACTTTCTGGAAACGCCGTTCGAGCGCAGCGTCTTTTTCGAGGTACTTGCGGTACTCGTCGAGCGTCGTTGCGCCGACGCAATGCAATTCGCCGCGCGCGAGTGCCGGTTTCAGCATGTTGCCGGCATCCATCGAGCCTTCGGCTTTGCCGGCACCGACCATCGTGTGCAGTTCGTCGATGAACAGGATGATCTGGCCTTCCTGCTTGGCCAGGTCGTTCAGCACGGCTTTGAGTCGTTCTTCGAATTCGCCGCGAAATTTTGCGCCGGCAATCAATGCGCCCATGTCCAGCGACAGGATGCGCTTGTTGCGCAGCCCGTCGGGAATTTCATTGTTGACGATACGTTGCGCCAGCCCTTCGATAATTGCCGTCTTGCCAACGCCAGGCTCGCCGATCAGTACGGGGTTGTTCTTGGTGCGACGTTGCAGAATCTGGATGGTGCGGCGGATTTCGTCATCGCGACCGACGATCGGGTCGAGCTTTCCCTGCTCTGCCCTTTCGGTCAGGTCGATCGTGTATTTCTCCAACGCCTGCCGGGTGTCTTCGGCATTCGGATCATTGACCTGCTGCCCGCCGCGCAGTTCGTCCACTGCTTTTTCGATCGCGCCGCGGACGGCGCCGGCCTGTTTCAGCACGCTGGCGAGCGGCGATTTGTCGTCGAGCGCGGCGAGTACGAACAGCTCGCTCGAGATGTACTGATCATTGCGTTTCTGCGCCAGCTTGTCGGTCAGGTTCAGCAGCTTGCCGAGCTCGTTGCCGATGTGCACTTCGCCGCCGGTGCCCTCCACCTTCGGCAGCCGATCCAAAGCGACGCCCAACTGGGAACGCAACAGGTTGACGTTGACGCCGGACTTGGTGAGCAGACCCCTGACAGAGCCGCCCTGCTGATCGAGTAGTGCGACCAGCAGGTGAACCGGCTCGATAAATTGATGGTCCTGGCCAACGGCCAGCGACTGGGCTTCGGCCAGCGCCATTTGAAATTTGCTTGTCAGCTTATCCATTCTCATTGCGGGTACCCGGGAAGAATTTGTTCGACTGCGAAGGAAATAGCGCCGGATCGGCTTATTTCAAGCGGCATTTCGAAAAACGAAACTGCACATCCGGCCGCATTCCCCGTCCCTGCGGTAGGAAAAGAACCGCGCCGAATCAGCGTAAGTGCACAGGCCGCCACCATAGATCCGGAGAACTCCGGCTGCCGCGAGCCGCTGCCTCGCAAGGCCGTAAAGGTCTGCCTGCCAGCGTCCGCGATCGTTGCGGAGGAAATGCGCCGCGGCAGCCGGTTCCAGGTCGCAAAACTGCTCCCGAACCTCGGAACCGACCTCGAAGGCCAACTGGGAGATCGCCGGGCCCAGCCACGCGATAATCCGCTCGGCCGGCGATTGCATTGCCAAAACCGTGTTCTCGAGCACACCGGCGGCCAGCCCGCGCCAGCCGGCATGCGCAGCCGCTACCTCGTCGTCTGCGGTCGACGCAAACAATACCGGAAGACAATCGGCGGTCAACACGGCGGCGACTGCGCCCTTTTCCCGGCACAGCATTGCGTCCGCCTCAAGCGGAGGATTGGCGGGTTTCGTATCGACGCAAACCGTCGAACCGTGCACCTGGCTGAGCCAGGTCGGTTCCGCTGGCAATGCACATTCCTTCAGGAAGCGCCGGCGGTTCGCCGCAACGTGCCCGCTTTGATCACCGACGTGCGCTGCCAGGTTCAGCGATGCGAACGGTCCTTCGCTGACACCGCCGGATCGCAGTGTTGTGCCGGCTACGACACCGGGTGGCGCCGGCCAGTCGGCCTTCAGCCAGTCAGTCATCATGCCCCGGACGCGTCCGAATCCGCGCCAAGAACTTCCAGCAGCTGCCGGAAATCGGCGGGCGGATCCACACTGACGTCAACCGGCAATTCGCTGACCGGATGCGCAAAAACGAGACGATGCGCGTGCAGGGCCTGTCGGCGGAACTTGCGCAGGGTCTCGATGAGCATCTCGCTCGCGCCGCGCGGCAGTGCCAGGCGCCCGCCATAGGTCGCGTCCCCGACCAACGGGTGCCGTCGGTACGCCATGTGAACGCGTATCTGGTGGGTCCTGCCAGTCTCCAGCTCGACGCTTATATAGGTATGCGCCCTGAAGCGCCTGATCACCCGATAGTGCGTCACGGCCGGTTTGCCGCTCTCACGTACGGCCATTTTGCGGCGATCCACCGGATGCCGTCCGATTGGCTCGTCGATTCTGCCGCCACCGGTCAGCGCCCCGTTGCAGACGGCAATATAATGTCGCGATACGGCCCTGTCGGCGAGTCGGCGAACGAGTGCCGTGTGCGCCGTCAGCGTCTTGGCAACGAGCAACAAGCCGCTGGTGTCCTTGTCCAGACGGTGCACGATGCCGGCCCTCGGCAACTCGACCAGCCGCGGAACTCGATACAACAGGCCGTTCATCAGCGTGCCGCGCGTATTGCCGGCGCCCGGGTGCACGACCAGTCCGGACGGCTTGTTGATGATCAGCAGGTGATCGTCCTCGAAAACCGACTGCAGCTCGACAGGCTCAGGCAGGCTGACAACTGCCGGCTCGGCCACGGCGGTCAGCTCGATCAGCTCGCCTCCTCCCATAGGGTCCCTTGGCTTGCGCGCGGCCCCGTCGACCAGGACCTGGCCTTGCAGAATCCACTCCTTTAGCCGGCTCCTGGAATACTCCGGAAACATCCGGGCCATCGCCTGGTCCAACCGATGGCCAGCCAGGCTGGCCGGTACCGTCTGGCTCAAGGACAGTTCTGTTTTGGCGTTGCTCATGCGGACTGATCGAAAGCTCGGGGCGAATCGCTGCCGGGGTGGCGGCAGAGTAGTTTACGGTATACTGCCGCAGCTGGCTCGACTCGTGGGTTCGAATCACCGCCCCCGGTCCAGACATCAGCCGTTCAAGCATTCAATAACAGGTTTACATGAAAAACGTAATGCAAAGCCTAGCTGCATTATCTGCCGCTGCCGTGCTTCAATCCGCCAGCCTGCGCCTTATGAGTTCGTTGCGCATTTGCGTAATGGCGTTCGCTGCGACATTGATGCTCGGCGGCTGCGCCGGGAACGAGGCCGAGGAAGATGCGTTTGTTCGCGATATTGCACAGGCCTACGAGAAAGCTCAGCAATCTTTGAACAATGGCAATTACCGTCGCGCGATTCAGATTTACGAAGCTTTGCAGGCTCGATTCCCGTTTAGCGAATTCGCGACGCAGATCCAGCTCGAACTCGCCTACGCGTACTACAAAGCCGGCCAGAAGGAACAGGCCATTGACGCTTCTGATACGTTCGTCAGGGAGAACCCGACGCATCCGCGCGTCGACTATGCCCTGTACGTCAAGGGATTGACCTATTTCGATCAGGACGTCGGCTCGCTGGAGAAACTGTTCCGCCGTACCGGACAGAATCGCCCACCGGTCGACGCGCAGCTTTCTTTCTCGACATTTAAACGCCTGGTAGAACGCTATCCCGCGAGTCCTTATGCGCAGGATAGCCGACAACGCATGATCTATCTGAAGAACCGATTGGCCGCGTACGAAAACAGCGTTGCACGCTATTACATCAAGCGCGGCGCATATGTCGCCGCGGCTAACCGCGCCAAGACCGCGCTTGAGGAATATCACGGAGCCGACAGCGGTGCAGAGTCGCTGCAGCTGCTGATCCAGGCTTACGACAAACTGGGCATGACTGAACTGGCTGCCGATGCGCGCAAGGTATTGCGCGAGAATTTTCCGGACGAACGATCGTAAGTTGCGTGCCGTAGTCGCCTAACCCCAAAGAAGCAAAAAAGGGGCCGGATACATTTTTCATCGCGATGAAAAATGTATCCGGCCCCTTTTTTTGCGACTAGGCCCCTTTTTGCAACTACTCCGGGAACGTGTATCTCGAAGTAATCGGATAACGCCAGTCACGGCCGAATGCCCTGCCACTGATTCGAATTCCCGGAGGCGCCTGGCGTCGCTTGTACTCGTTGGTTTTGACCAACTGCAGCACCCGGATGACCACATCGCGATCGAATCCTCGTGCCGTAATTTCATCCACCGACAGGTCTTCCTCTATGAACGCCTCTAGAATCGGATCGAGCACCCCGTAGTCCGGCAATGAATCGCTGTCTTTCTGGTTCGGCCTTAGTTCTGCGGACGGCGGACGGCTGATAACCCGTTCAGGTATGACTTCGCCCAACGTATTGCGGTAACGCGCGAGCCGATACACCAGCGACTTGCTGCAATCCTTGATCGGCGCAAATCCGCCGGCCATGTCGCCGTAAAGCGTCGCGTACCCGACGGCCATCTCGCTCTTGTTGCCGGTGGTCAGCAACATACGACCGGTCTTGTTCGAGATCGCCATCAGCAACAGTCCACGACTTCTGGCCTGGATATTCTCTTCGGTTACGTCAACCGGCCGGCCCTCGAAAATCGGCTTCAGCTGCCGCAGCACCGCCTCGTAAATCGGCTCGATCGGGATGACGTCATATCGAACACCGAGCGACTTGGCCTGTTTGGCCGCATCTTCCTGGCTCATCGTCGACGTATAGCGAAATGGCATCATTACGGCGCGCACTCGTTCCGCACCCAGCGCATCGCAGGCGACGGTCAGAATCAGCGCAGAATCGATGCCTCCGGACAGCCCCAGTACAACGCCGGGAAACGTGTGCTTGTCGACATAGTCACGTGTGCCGCAAACGAGCGCTTCGTAAACGCTTTTCTCGGTCGGCAGGATCGGGCAAATCTCACCCGGCAGCGGGACGATGCCGGATGCCTTGGCCTCGAGTACAACCCTGTAGAGTCCTTCACTGAACGGGGGCGCACGAAACTGTACTTCGCCGTCCGCATTCATCGTGAACGAACCACCGTCGAAGACCAGCTCGTCCTGGCCGCCGACGAGGTTCAGATAGACCGCGGGAATTCCTGTTTCCCGGACCCTGCTGCGGACGACCTCCTCGCGGTATTCCTGGCTACCCAATTCGTAAGGCGATCCGTTGATTGCGACGATGACTTCCGCGCCCGCCGATCGACTGGCCGCGGCCGGCCCTTTTTTCCAGACGTCTTCGCAGATATTCAGGCCAACGCGTACTCCTTTCAGTCTGAATACGGCGGCATTCCTGCCTGCCTTGAAGTAACGCTGTTCATCGAATACACGGTAATTCGGCAAGAGGTGCTTGCGATAGGTGGCAAGTACCTTGCCATTGTGAAACACAGCACAGGCGTTGTAGATGTCGTCATCGACGTACTCCGGATATCCGAAGAGCACGGCAATGTCGCGAACGGACTCGCGAATGGTCTCGATTGCCTTCGCCACTCGCCTCCGCAGACCCGTATGAAACAACAGGTCCTCGGGCGGGTAGCCACACACGGCGAGTTCGGGGAAGACGACCAGATCGGCCTGCATTTCATCACGGGCGCGTTCGGCATATTCAAGAATACGCGCCGTGTTTCCCGCGACATCACCCACCACCAGGTCCAGCTGGGCAAGCGCGACGATGATTTTATCGTTCAATGCGAAAACACACTCGTGCAGTTGTTATGGTTCGGGGTCAGCGTTTGAGCAATTCCTGCATCTTGCTGCCCAATTCGGCAGGCGATCTCACCGTTGCGACTCCGGCCGCATCCAGCGCCTTGAATTTGTCTGCGGCCGTTCCCTTGCCGCCGGCAACAATTGCGCCGGCATGGCCCATTCGCTTGCCCGGGGGTGCTGTGACGCCGGCGATGTATGCAACGACCGGCTTGCTGAGTTCGGATTTTATGTACTCGGCCGCTGCTTCCTCGTCGGTGCCGCCGATTTCGCCTACCATCACGACGCCGGCCGTTTCGGGATCTGCCTCAAACAGCTCCAGACAATCGATGAAATTCATGCCACGCACCGGATCGCCGCCAATGCCGATGCAGGTACTTTGACCGAGTCCGTTTTGCGTGGTCTGGTAAACCGCCTCGTAGGTCAATGTTCCGGATCTGGACACGACACCGATCTTGCCTTTCTGATGAATGAAACCCGGCATGATGCCAATCTTGCATTCATCCGGCGTAATGATGCCCGGGCAATTCGGACCGATCAGCCGGGTCTTGTAACTACGCAATGCCGACTTGACCTTGACCATGTCCAGTACCGGAATGCCCTCGGTGATGCAGACAATAAGTTCAACTCCGGAATCCGCGGCTTCGAGGATCGCGTCGGCCGCAAACGGTGCCGGCACGTAGATCATGCTGACGTCGGCGCCGGTTTCGCGAACCGCCTCGCGCATGGTATTGAATACCGGTACACCAATGTGAATTTCGCCGCCACGTCCTGGCGTAACGCCGGCAACCACGTTGGTTCCGTACTCGATACACTGCGTCGTATGGAACGACCCCTGATTGCCGGTAATGCCCTGACAGACAATCTTGCTGTTCTTGTTAACCAGAATGCTCATTGGATTCCCTGATTCTTACTTGGTCGACGCACGGACGACTTTTTTCGCCGCGTCAGTGAGGTCTTTTGCCGCGATGATGTCCAGGCCGCTGGCAGCGAGCAATTCCCGTCCCTTGTCGACGTTGGTGCCTTCCAGGCGCACGACGACCGGCACGCTGACGCCGACTTCCTTGACTGCCGAAATGATGCCCTCTGCGATCAGATCACAACGCACGATGCCACCGAAAATGTTCACGAGAATGGCTCGTACATTTTCGTTGGAAAGTATCAGCTTGAATGCCGCGGATACGCGTTCACTGGTAGCACCGCCGCCGACATCCAGGAAATTCGCCGGTTCGCCGCCATGTAACTTGATCAGGTCCATCGTTGCCATCGCCAACCCGGCACCATTCACCATGCAGGCGATGTCGCCGTCCAGTGAGACGTAATTCAGGTCGTGTTGCGCTGCCTTGCGTTCCGTTGCGTCCTCCTGGCTTGCGTCGCGTAGCTCCACGAGTTTCGGCTGGCGGAACAGCGCGTTATCCTCGATGTTGATTTTGCCGTCGAGTGCGACGACATCACCGGCCTTGGTTACTATCAGCGGATTGATTTCGACCAGGCTCGCATCACTTTCCTGGTAGAGCCGGTAAAGACGCGCGATAAGATCCGCGAACTGGCGACTCTGCTTCTTGTCCAGGCCAAGTCCAAATGAAAGCTGGCGCGCCTGGTAAGGTTGCAAACCGGCGTCAGGCGAAATAGCCACCGTGAATATTTGCTCCGGGCTTTCTTCCGCAACTTTCTCAATGTCCATACCGCCAGCGGCTGAAGCAATGAACGCCACCCGGCTAAGCTCGCGATCGACCAGCATGCTGAGATAAAGCTCGCGATCGATGTCAGAGCCGGCTTCGACATACACGACATTGACCGGAAGACCCTCCGGGCCCGACTGATGGGTAACCAGCTGCTTGCCCAGCATGTCCTCGGCATAGCGTCTTACTTCGTCCGACGATCGCGCCAGCTTTACGCCGCCGGCCTTACCGCGGCCACCGGCATGTACCTGCGCCTTGACGACCCAAAGCTCGCCGCCAAGCTTCTTGGCGGCGCTGACCGCCTCGGCT
>JAOUGX010000183.1 GCA_029865385.1 Gammaproteobacteria bacterium | reverse complement strand
CGCAGGCTTTGCCGCCGGTCCGGCCCGGATCAGGACGAAGGCAGTATTCGCGCCGTTGGAAAAACAGGCAGAGGAGTCGATACGCCCTGTATTGCGTGACACCCGCCAGGTCCATGCGACGCCGACAACAGCAGTAACTCGGAAAGCCAGCGGCGTTTCGCCGACGCTGGTTTATGGCGGGCTCGGCGTCCTGCTGCTGCTGTTTCTGGCGGTGCTATTCGTGCTGCCACGTCTGACGCAAGTAACAGTAAGTGAGGCGCCGCAAAACAGGGTCGAGGCGCCGGAACTCGAGGACGCTCCGGGTGACGTCACAGACACCGCTGCGGATCTGCCGCCCGATAACGCCAGTGATCTGCTGGGTGACATGCCGCGCAGATCGCGCGACGAGGAATCCACCGGCTTCAGCGAAAATATCGACGAATTTTCCGGTGACGATGCTGCGCGATTGCGCGCAGCGACCGACGAAGCACTCGGTGACCTGTTGTCGCGGCTGGAGCGCTTGCGCTATCGGGCTGTCGATCGCTGGGGCGGGCAGGAATTCCTGGACGTGCTGAACATCTACGAGGCGGGAGATGCCGCCTATCTCAATAAGAATTATGCGACGGCGTTGCGCCAGTACCGCGAAGCCATCAAGATGCTTGATCCGTTCTTTGACCGGATCGAGCGGGTATTTCGTGAAACCCTTACGCAAGCGCGCGAAGCATTTGCGCGCGGAGACCACATTGAAGCAGTACGACTCTACGATCTGGCGGCAGCGATCACGCCTGGAAACGCGGAAGCGGAGAATGGCCTGGCGCGCGCGCGCAATCTCGAGGCGGTGATGAGCCTTACAGACCAGGGACTTCAATTTGAGTCGGATCTGGAATTGGACGCTGCCAGGTTGTCTTTCGAAAAGGCGCTGCAGCTCGACGCAGCCTGGGAACCGGCAACGGCAGGCCTGGAGCGGGTGCGGATTGCGATCCGTGAAATGACCTTCAATCAGCGCATGACGGAAGGATTTGATGCGCTGGCCGCGGGTCACTTTGATAGTGCCAGGGCGGCATTCAATGCGGCGAAAGACATCGATCCCCAGTCGCGAGAGGCGGCCGATGGCCTGTTGCAGGTCGATCAGGAAGTTCGTTTGCAGACCATCGCACGGCTCGAGAGGGACGTGCAGCGGCGCGAAGAAAACGAAGAATGGGAAGCGGCAGTCACTTCCTATCAATCGCTTCTTGAGATTGACGGAGATCTGCAATTCGCCAAGGAGGGCCTTGCCCGGGCGAAGCAACGCGTTTCGCTGCACAAGTCTCTCGACGAGTACATCGATGATCCGGATTCTTTGAGCGGCGATGTGACCATGCAGAATGCGACCAGACTCCTGCTGGACATTTCCCGCATGTCGCCGATGGGGCCACGCCTGGCGGACCAGAAGGAACAGCTGTCGCGACTGCTCAAGCGTGCGGCTACTCCGCTCAGTGTGCAGCTTGTATCCGACAACGCGACCGATGTTTCGATCTACAAAGTGGGTCGTTTCGGCACTTTCTCGATCCAGGAACTGAGTCTCAGGCCGGGCGTATACGTTGCCGTCGGCAACCGCCCCGGTTATCGGGATGTGCGACTCGAATTTCGCGTTGCTCCGGAAATCGGGATGAAACCGATCGTCATACAATGCGAGGAGCGGATTTGAAGTTTGATTCTGTTCTCGTGCGGGATAGCGAAGGCGATCGGCGTTTCGGCATTGCAAAGCTACCGTTGAAGCTGGGTACTGGCAGCGACTGCCAGATTCGCCTTCCCGGACCTGGAAGTGCTCCGGTCGCATTGCTCGATGCGCTGGACGGCCAGGCGTTCATCCAGCCCGTCGGACGAAATCCGGCGCTCACTGTCAATGATGAGCCATTGACGGCATCGCGGCGCATCGGTGCAGGCGACGTCATCGGCTTTTACGGCAGCCGTATTGCCGTTCGCGACGATCAGTCGACGCTGGTATTTGCGGTTCGGCTCGAAGACAGCGCCTACATCACCAAACCTCCGGAAGCCACCGGAAAGGCGGGTGAGGCGGCGGAAGAGCTGATTGCGCCCACGGCGTTTCGCCGCGCGCGAGACGTCGGTAGCGTAAAGCCCGAAGCCAGCGGATTGCGCTGGCAATCGGCGGTAGCTGCCGGCATCGCTGCATTGATATTGCTTTCATACCTATTGTTCAGTGCCCGTTCGATTCAATTCGATATTCAACCCGGCGAGCCCGACGAGTTCTCGATTTCCGGAGGCTGGTTCACCCTGCCTTTCGGTGATCGCATCCTGATGCGCGAAGGTTCGTATGCGGTTCACGTCAAGAAGAACGGCTACTACGATGTGGATCAGGGCCTCGTAGTCGATGAAACGCCCAGCCGGACAGTGCGTGTCGAAATGCGAAAACTGCCGGGTCGGCTGGTGGTATCCGTTGACCCGCCGGCCGATGCACTGGTGACTGTGGATGATACGCAGGTCGGCAAAGCGCCCTATGGGCCCATCGAACTCGAGCCCGGTACGCATTCTGTTTCGGTCAAGGCCGAAGGTTACTTGCCGTATGCCGATCGAATTGCCGTTCCCGGACTGGGACAAATGCAGGAGATCAGCGTACAGCTTGTCCCCCGCTGGGCCAACGTAGAAATCAGCAGCGAGCCGCCAGGCGCCACGGTGTACGAGGGCGTCAATCGCCTTGGAGAAACGCCGGCAACATTGCAACTGATGGAAGGAAGTCACGCTCTTTCCGTAGTACTGGAGGGTTTCAAGGCCTGGGATGGCAGCGTGGAAGCGGCACCGAATGAGCACCAGTCGTTGCCGCTGATTCGGCTCGAGCCGGCAAATGCCCAGCTGCAGGTAAACACCATTCCGCGCGGGGCGAATGTCACGGTCAACGGTCACTATCGCGGTCAGTCTCCGATTCGCATCGCATTGTCGCCGGACATCAGTTATGAAATCGGTTTGTCCAAGGCTGGATACGGCTCCGTCAGCCGTCGCGTGCGGCTAGATGCTGCAGCTGCCGAGGCGATCACGGTCGATCTGACGGCCCGGGTCGGTGAAGTCAGGGTCGATGTTCAACCGGCCGATGCCACGGTGCTGATCG
>JAOUGX010000104.1 GCA_029865385.1 Gammaproteobacteria bacterium | reverse complement strand
CGAGCAGTGAAGAATGACAATGCGGATCTGGTTGCAGTCGGATGGCGCGAATGGGTGCGACTGCCCGCCCTCGGAATCACGAGGATCAAGGCAAAAATCGATACCGGCGCAAGGACTTCCGCGTTACACGCTTTTCATGTCGAGGCATTCGACAAGGATGGCGAAAACTGGGTGCGCTTCAAAATTCATCCCAAGCAGCGCCGAACCGACTTGGAACAGGTTTGCGAAGCTCGCATCAAGGACGAACGCGTTGTCTCCGACTCCGGCGGCCATAAAGAGGCACGCTATGTTATCGAGACCGAACTGGAAATGGCCGGCAGAACCTGGCCTATAGAAATTACGCTGACTGCACGTGATGACATGCGATTTCGCATGCTGCTCGGCAGAACGGCAATGAACGACAGACTGATTGTCAACCCGGCCAGGTCTTACCTGACACGCAAGAAGCGATCATCTGCAAAAGGTAAAGAACCATGAAAATAGGCATTCTTTCACGTAACCGAAAACTGTATTCGACCAAACGACTGGTCGAAGCGGCACAAGAGCGCGGGCACGAAGTTCGAGTGATCAATCACCTGCGCTGCTACATGAATATCGCAAGCTTCAAACCCAGCATCCACCTGGATGGCGAATTGTTGAGTGGCTTCGACGCAATCATTCCGCGAATCGGCGCGTCGGTGACATTTTACGGCACGGCTGTCGTTCGCCAGTTCGAGATGATGGGGACGTTTTGCCTGAATGAATCCGTGGCCATTTCCCGCTCGCGCGACAAGCTGCGCTCGCTGCAACTGCTTTCCAGAAAGGGAATCGGCCTGCCGGTCACCGGATTTGCGCACTCACCCGACGATACCGACGACCTGCTGAACCTGGTCGGCGGCGCGCCGGTCGTCGTCAAGTTGCTCGAAGGCACCCAGGGCAAGGGCGTCGTGCTCGCGGAAACGCGCAATGCCGCGGAAAGCGTCGTCGAGGCATTTCGAGGCCTGAATGCCAATTTCCTGGTGCAGGAATTCGTAAAAGAGGCGAAAGGTGCGGACATTCGCTGCTTCGTCATCGGCGAGAAAGTGGTGGCCGCCATGATCCGCCAGGGTAAAGAGGGCGAATTCCGCTCCAATATTCACCGCGGCGGTTCGGCAAAACTGATCAAAATCACGCCTGAAGAACGTTCGACGGCGGTGCGTTCGGCGAGAATTATGGGCCTGAATGTTGCAGGCGTGGACATTTTGCGGTCGAATCACGGCCCGGTGGTCATGGAGGTCAACTCGTCGCCGGGCCTGGAAGGCATTGAAGGCGCAACCAAAAAAGACGTTGCCGGCATGATCATCGAGTATATCGAACGGCATGCCAAGGCAGGGAAGACCAAGACCAAGGGTAGCGGTTAGTAATATGGAGAGGTGGCAGAGTGGTCGACAAAATCGCCGGGAGCGATTTTGAACCGCGAAGCGGCCCGCAGGGTGGCAGGCAGGATGCCTGCCATTAATGTACCTGACTGACGCATTGAAGAGAGATTGTAGAAAACACACATTGGAGAGGTGGCAGAGTGGTCGAATGTACCTGACTCGAAATCAGGAGTACCGTTACCGGTACCGTGGGTTCGAATCCCACCCTCTCCGCCAGAAATACAAAACGCCCCTTTCGGGGCGTTTTGTATTTATGCCGAGAGGGTATGGGCTTTCGAACCCTGTTGGGGCCGAGCAGCGACGTAGTCGCCTTCGGCGCCGCGAAGCGGCCATCCCACCCTCACGTGGAATACATACCGGGGCCGCAGCCCTCGCGGTCCATCCAAGGAACGGCGATGTTTACTTCGTCTACGAAACCGGAATACTGTTCAGGGTAACGGATGCAGGCGCTACCTCGAGTTGCTCGCCACTAATCTGGGTTCTATCCAGAGCATAGTATTTTGCAAGAGTGGCCTGTCCCTTTTTGTAAGCGCAACCGAGCGGGATCAGGTGATCGAAATTTGCGACAGAAAGAGGGCTTGGGGCCTCAGCGAGGACCAATAGTTGATTATCGTTGCCCCAGTGATAAGAGTTCTCTGTCCGCATGTAGGATAGAGGACCGTTTTCGAGGTTCGCCGTGGCAATAGACGCAACAAGGTCCGACATCGTTTTCGGTGCGAGCGGCTACATAGGCACGAACCTTGTAGAACTCTTGCTGGCCGAGGGACGAAAAGTGCGTGCCTCCTCGAGAATCCTTGAGGTCCTGCAGGGCAGGGGATGGAAGGATGCAGAGCTATGTCAGGCGGATGCCCTAGATCCGGCGAGCCTCGATGCGGCATTGGACGGCGTCGACACAGCCTACTACCTGGTGCATTCGATGGCGGCCGGCAAGTCATTTCCCGAACTCGATGCAACAGCCGCACGCAATTTCGCTGCTGCGGCTGCGAGGCAGGGCGTGCGTCGCATTATTTACCTGGGAGGTTTGACTCCGGAAGATCCGCGTTCGTTGCATCTCAGGTCGCGCCAGGAAACCGGTGACATACTGCGCGATGGAAATGTGCCAGTGACAGAATTGCGTGCCGGGATGATCATTGGGCCCGGCTCAGCCGCCTGGGAGGTGATACGCGATCTCGTCAACTATTTGCCGGTTATGGTCACACCGCGGTGGGTGTTCTCGAGATCGACACCGATCGCATTGGCCAACTTGCTGCGCTATCTGGCCGATGTGCCAAAACACAATGAGACCGCCGGCCAGATATATGACGTCGCCTGCCGGGACGTCCTGAGTTACAAGGAAATCATGCTGCGCTACGGTAAACTTGTCGGCAAGCGTCCGGTGATTATCCCCGTGCCAGTGCTGACGCCACAGCTTTCCTCGTATTGGTTGCGTCTGGTCACCTCCGTGCCGACTAACGTGGCACGAGCATTGATTGGGAGTTTGTCGCAAGACGTCATAGCACGAGATCGTCGGCTTGAGGCGCTGATACCGCAGGAATTGCTTGGTTTCGATGCCGCAGCGGCCGTGGCGCTCAAGGCCGATCGACAACATGCATTTCCTGCGCATTGGGCCGAAAGCGCTATAAGTTGCGAGAGTTTCAATCCCGAGTATGGCTATTACGCGAAGCAGGCACAGGGAAGCGCGCTGACGCCGGCGTCGTCGGCTGATCTCTGGGCCTTCATTTGTCAAATCGGCAACGGCGGCGATTTTTTTCATGCGCGCGCGCTGTGGTGGCTGCGACGTTCGCTGGATTGGCTTGTCGGTGGCCCCAGTTTTCGCCGGCGTCGCCGCCATCCCGAAAGACTACGCGTAGGCGACGTCGTCGATGCATGGCGTGTAATTGCGCTCGAGCCCGAAGAGAAACTGACGCTGCTCATGGAAATGGTGGCACCCGGCGCCGGGGTACTCGAGTTCCGGATCAGCGATCAAGGGCCTGAACGGCGGGTTTCCATTCATGCGTACTGGCATCCGGCAGGAATCTGGGGGTTACTTTACTGGTATCTGACGCTGCCTATTCATACGCTGCTCTTTAACGGCACTGCGCGCGCGATCGGGAAAAAAAGCTTACGTGACAACGAAGCATAGATACCTCATGAATTGCTGCAACTCGGTAGTCTGGGAGAACTGCCGGTACGCGATGGCCGAGCATCCTCCGCGCAAGACTCGCACCACCGCCAGTAACAAAATAGGGCCCAAAGGCGATGCGAGTCAATCCCACCCTCGCGCTGGTCAATTGTGGCCAAATTTCCGGACTCGCGGTCGCTCGAATTTGAGCTAAGCTCTGCTCGTCATGTCCGGGCGGGAGGTGATTCATGCGTGCACGCTTTTCGGGTTTTATGATTGCACTCGTATTGCTCGGTGCCTCGGCCGAGGCTGACGACGCGATTCTCGTCCTCGATGCGTCGGGATCGATGTGGGGCCAGATTGATGGCAAGAGCAAAGCGGAGATCGCCCGTGCTGTGATCGGGGAGCTGCTCGACGAACTGCCGTCGGATCGACGCCTGGGACTCGTCGCGTACGGCCATCGTCGCGAAGCGGATTGCGCTGACATCGAACAGGTGGTGCCGGTCGGCACGGATCGCGCAGCGATTCGCAATGCCGTCGGAAAGCTCAATTTCAAGGGACGCACACCTCTCAGCGCCGCGGTGCAGTTCGCAGCGAAGCAACTGCGAAACGAGCAGCAACCGGCGACCGTGATCCTCGTTTCCGATGGCATGGAAACCTGCAATCTCGATCCTTGCGCGATCGGGCGCGAGCTCGAGGCGGCAGGCATCGACTTCACCGCACACGTAATTGGGTTCGGTCTCGCGAGCGAGACCGAATCGGCGGGCCTGCGATGCATCGCCGAGGCGACCGGTGGGCAATACATTGCTGCAAATGATTCGGCCGGCCTGGCGGCTGCACTCACGAAAACCGTCTCGGCGAAGGAGCCAACGCACGCGCCGCAGGTCGCGACCGTCGTACTGCGTGCGACGGAACTGGATGGTGGGCTGGAGATCGCGGCCGGTCTCGAGTGGACCATTCGTGCAGCGAACGGCACGGCAATGCTTGAGCGCAGCAATGCGGGGGTCGTCGAGACAGAGCTCCCGCCCGGCAGCTACGAGGTTGTGGTCGTCCGCACTTCGGATCGGGTGAGGGCAACAGCCAGTCTTGTGGCGCACGCAGGCGTCGAACGCACACTGACCATTCCGCTCGCTATCGATCTTTCAGCGACCCTGAAAGTGACACCGGCCGCCACGGCGCCGGCGGGCTCGAGCGTGGCGGTGGAGTGGTCCGGACCAAACCGCGATGGCGACTACGTCACCGTCGTGCATTCCGGCGCAACCGCGTCCGATTACGCGAACTACGCGTATACCGCGCGTGGCAATCCTGTGACGATCGAGCTACCCGGCGAGCCCGGCGCCTACGAAATCCGGTATGTACTCGGCCGGCCGCAACGCGTCCTCGCGACGGTCGCCTACCAGGCGACAGACGTTAGTGCGACCCTGGCCGTTCCCGCGAGCGGGATAGCTGGCAGCAACGTCAAGATTGAGTGGACCGGGCCGAATTACAGCGGCGACTGGATTACCGTGGTAAAGCCCGAGGCTGCTGACACGGCGTACGAAGATTATTTCAACGCAAGTAACGGCGACGGCCTGCTTGTGCTGCCGCTCGTGCCGGGACCTTACGAAGTCCGCTACGTGCAGGGTGGTAAAAAAATTCTCGCACGTGCTCCAATCGACGTAAGGGACGCGGTGGCCAAAGTCGCAGGACCGCCGAGCGGGGTTGCAGGCGCCGACGTCAAAATCAGCTGGACCGGTCCGAACAACGCCGCAGACTGGATTACCATAGTGAAGCCGGACGCAGGCAACACCGCGTATGCCGATTACTTCAATGCGAACAACGGCGATGGCATGCTCGAGTTGTCGGTCGAGCCGGGTCCATACGAAATCCGCTATGTGCAAAGCGGTACAAAGATTCTCGCACGCGCACCGATTGACGTGACGGCCGCGAGAGCCGAACTCTCCGGGCCCGCAAGCGTCACTGTTGGCAGTTCCTTCCAGATCAGCTGGTCCGGCCCTGATTACGGCGGCGACTGGATTACGATCGTCGCGCCCGATGCGGCGCCGAGCGCATACGGTTCCTATGTGGATGCCGCTCGGGGCAGTCCGGCCACTCTGACCGCGCCCACGCAGCCCGGTCCGTACCAACTACGCTACGTGCTCAAGGGCAAGAGCGTGATCGCAAGGCGCGCTATCGATGTTACGCCGGCACCATGACGGCTGGTGCGCCCGCATGACCGATGAGCTGCCGCGCAGCAGCGCTGGAAATCGAACATCGTGGCGACGTAACGGAGCTAAACTGGCGGTGCCGATTGTCGACATCGACAATGCGCTAACTTGATTCACGAACGAATCCGAGTTCGTCCACAATACATAATCAGCTCGTCGTTTGTTGCGCCTATGGGACCGGCCCGGCAAAATCAATCGAAAAGAATCGGATTGGCACATATTCCCGATTCCCTCACGCTTGCAGCACAAGCACTCATCGAGCAAGGTTTCCGGGGATGAAGATCTTACTGTTTGGAGTTCGTACGCCTCTCGTCGTCGACTATGAGGAGACGTGCAGTCGACTCGGTATCGAAGTAATCGCCGGCGTCAGCGTGAACGGTACTCCACGCATGCTTGACCCGTCTCGAGTAGTTGCATTCGATAAGCTCGCCAGCACAGATCTGAATGTACCGTTCATAAGCTGTGCATTTTCTTCGACCAGGAGGAAGGAGCTTTGCGCACTAGCGCTGTCTGCCGGTCTGCACGTTGCCGATGCGCTTGTTGATCCCAATGCAGTTTTGCCCAAGTCGATTCGCGTCGGTGAAGGGACGTTCATAAATGCAGGGGTTGTCATCGGAGGATCGTCATTTGTTGGCGAGCATGTGCTGATCAATCGGGCTGTTTCGATCGGACATCACAGCCTGATCGGTGACTACGTCAGCATCGGCCCGGGGGCGACGCTGGCGAGTAACATCAGGATCGCAGAAGGCGCGGTCATCGGAGCGGGCGCCGTCATACTGCCGAACATGCAGATTGGCAAGGATGCGGTTGTCGGCGCCGGCGCGTTGGTCCGACAAAGTGTCGGCGACGGCGTATTCGTGGTTGGTAATCCTGCCGTTGAAAAACCGTTGAATCGTGAAAAATCCTCACTCAATACAACAGGTGAAGAGTGAGCAGGCAGTTAGCTTTCCAGCGCATATGGCAGCATATAAGTATCGGACGGACTCGGACTTTCATACGTTACTCGGGTGGCGCAGTTAATTACGGCGTACTTGCAAATCTGGTCACACGTTTCTGCGCACTCTTTGATCGAAATAAACTCAGCGAAGGAGACCGCGTCCTGATCGTGACGGCCAACGAAATGGTGGCAAGCGCCGCTTTCGTTGCTGCAATGCTTGATGGCCTGGTCCCGGTCATGTTGTCCGCCGATTCGAAGGATGATCGCGTCAAAGCGATCTTCGAGTCGGTAAGCCCGGCCCTTGTTGTCGTCGACCGCCAGCTGGCCGGGAAAGCCGATGGCGGAAACTCGAAAGCGTTCATGACTGCGGTACCCGCATTGAATGTTCCGTCTGCGACAATGTTTCAAAGCCACTCTGGCATCGGCGCCAAATTGAGGAACATCCTGAATCGTGATCGTCCTGCCACGGTGGACGCCGAGCTGGGACTGCCTGGAAGCGGGCGCGAGCCGCGACTGCCACAAGTTGATGACACCATTGCCTATGTTTTGTTTACCTCCGGCACCAGCAAATTACCGAGCGGCGTACAGATTTCCAGGAATGCCCTGATTGCGCAGCTGGAAACGCTCACTCGTCTTTTCGATTACGACAGCGACAGCCGAATTTTCAATGCGACTCCGTTTTCGCACACCGATGGCCTGGTGCAAGGCCTGCTGTTGGCTGTCGCGAATCAGGCTGCATTGCTGAGGCCCGGACCGTTTTCGCTCCCGGACCTCGAGAATTGGCTGGATCGCCTGGCCGAATTCGAAGCAACGCACTTCATTACAAACCCGACCGTCCTTACGCTGATAGACCGGTTTGCAGCTCACGACGACTACTTCGGCCATGCCGGCTTTTTTAGCATCCTGTCGTCCGCCTCAATCCTGCGAGCGGATTTCTGGGCGAAATTCGAATCCCGATTCGGTTGTTCCATTTACAACCTTTACGGCATGACAGAAACCGTCGCCAACGCAACGTATGCGGGGCGGCATCCCGAAATGGGGCCCGTCGGCACCATAGGGTTTCCGGTGGACTGCGAAGTCCGCCTGGTTGATTCAGGCGCCAACGGCCGCGAGCTGGTTTCCGATCGCGAAGGCGAAATACAAATCCGGGGCGAAAACGTATTCCAGGGATACTGGAAAGATCCCGCCCGCACGGCGACGACGTTGGTCGACGGTGGTTGGATGCGAACCGGAGACCTCGCAAAACGACGCGACGACGGAGCGTTTCAGATCATCGGTCGCTTGTCAGCCGTGATAAACATGGGTGGCCAGTCGATTGTCCCGGAGGAGATCGACGAAGCCCTGGCATCGCACCCCGCAGTGCTGGATGTAGCGACGGTGGGAATGAGCGATTCGGAATTCGACGAAATAGCGGTTTCAGCCGTGGTGCTGGAATCGCCGGCAAGCGAATCAGAGCTGATTCGATTTTGCCGGCAGCATCTGGAACAGTTGAAAGTTCCCAAACGCATCATCGCAATAGATGAAATTCCACGCGGCGGTGCAGGTAAGCCGAAATCGGCGGAACTGCGTACTTTACTTGCGCCACTGATGGCCCATGCGGCTCGAGTTCCGGCAACCGACGACTCCGCTTCGGTCAGTGCCGGCGCGATATACGAATTGGCCGCCGAGGTGTTTCATGTCCCGGCCGAGGATCTGCACGCAGACTCTTCCGCCGCAACGGTGAAGGGCTGGGACAGCTTCAATCAACTTAACCTTTTGATCGAAGCAGAACGACGTTTTGACGTTCGCATCCCCGCCTCGCAGGCCGCTCGCATCAGAACGCTGGGAGACCTTCATCAAGCCATTACGAGGAAGCAGTGAAATGACGCGGTCATTCTTCTTTGTCTGGGTGGCCTCGGTTTCCCTCGCAGCACTGTGCGTTCAGTTACTGCTGGCGATCGAGCACAGAAAGTTTGAGATATATGCCCGGGATATCGGTTCGACTGATACCAGCGAGATACTCTTTATCGGTTCCTCATTGACCCAAAACATCCTGCCCTCCGCAGAGACTCCTTACTCAATGCTCGGTGACGGAAGGTCAGCGGCAATTCGAATAGTCGGCAACATATCCGAGCGCATGTCCAATGCGCTCCTGGCAAATGCCATCGAAGCCGGTACCGAGACTGTTTTTCTCGAGGCCAACGCCTACTTTCACGATTTGGTTGCGCTCACTGAGCCGGCAATGCTGGGACGTCTTACGTCTGTCTCGCGCAAGACCAGCGAAAGTCTGAAACGTGCAGTGAGTTTTCGCAGCAAGTTCGGACCTGTCGGTGAAATTCGAAATGACGGAGACGAGGTACTGGATTGCAGACAGCTGCAATCCGGCGACTACTACCGAATGATCAAGTTGGCTCCCGACAATCCCGACCGCTTACATGCATTGCTGGCCCACGCAAGAGATCTCGGTGTGGACGTGTACTTTTTTGCAACGCCGCGACCGGCTTGCATAGTCAATAGGATGGGCACGGACGAATATTCCGATCTTCTTGCCCACGTTGATCGAATGGCCGCTTTCTATGGTGTCCCGATTTGGCGCCCGGCCGGCGCCTGGCCGGACGAGTACTTCAGAGACGGACATGCGCACGCGAACATTCGTGGCCGCCTGCGCTTCCAGCAAGAGCTGTCTCACTGGTACAGGGCAAGACCATAAGCAGCGCTTCCATCTTCTTGTTGTTGTCGTCCCTCGTCGGAGTGGCGCTGGTCTGGACTCTGCCCCGCCGATACGGGTTGAGCGCGGTCGCTGTTCTGACCCTGTTGTCCGTCTCGATTCTCTCTCCTGCCTCCGGACTTTGGCTGGCGGGTACCAGCCTGCTGACCGTATTGATTGTTCGTGGTTACAGCGCAACCCGTCACCGTGGCTTGCTGGTATTTGTTGCCAGCGCCATTTTATTGACCCTGCTCTTCGTTTCACGACAAACGGGCGGATTCTTCTGGATCGGTGGCGCGTACTTTACGCTTCGCAACATGCACGTCCTGATTGACTGGTGGATGCAGCGCCTGCGGGTTCCAACGACGGCCGATTACCTGAAATACAGCCTTTTTCTGCCCGTGCTGATGGCCGGGCCGATACATCGGCTGGATAACTTCCAGCGCCAGCTCCGCCGGCAACGGCTCGATTCCACGAACCTGTTCAGTGGTGCGGAACGCGCTTTGCTGGGACTGGCGCAGGCGCTTGTAATTCCGTTCGTACTGCGTCGGCTGCAATACGTCAGTACACGCCACATGGAGACTCTTCACCCGTTCCTGCTGCGATGGATTGAGGGGAGTTTCGACTGGCTGATACTTTATTTCAGTTTCGCCGGCCTGACGTCGCTGGCACTCGGCCTGTCGCTTATGATGGGACTCAAACTCGAAGAGAATTTCAATCGGCCCTGGGCAGCTGCAAATCTGATCGAATTCTGGAGCCGCTGGCATATGACTTTGTCACATTGGTGTCGTGACTATGTATTTTATCCCGTAGCCGCCGTAACTCGTCTGCCGATCGTCGGCCTGTTGCTCGCCATGCTGGCAATGGGTCTGTGGCATGATACCAGTGCGTATTACGTGCTGTGGGCAGTGTGGCAAAGCCTGGGAATATTCCTGACACATGTCACGATAAGATTCACCGGCAACAGAGAAGCCGGTCTTTCTGGAAGAATTCTCGGCACGGCGTCCGTATTCGCGTGGTTAAGCCTCACCAAACCGATGGTTTTGCAGTTCCTGGATATTTTTTCCTGATGACACCGTTGTACAACAAACTCACGCGATATCTTTCTCCCGCTGCGTCGAGCGTTCTACTGGCGATAATTTACGCGGCGCTGTTAGTACTGATCGCGATGTTCCTCGGGTCTCGGGCAACGTTTGATCTTATCTACCTGGACCTGGGTCGGTGAGATCACTGCAAGACCCGACATGAAACCGTTGCGCATTCTGATTCTCGGTGCCTCATTCGGAGGCTTGTTAGGCCTGCGAATCGCCGCAGCCGGACACAGGGTCACCTTCGCGTGTCGCGAACAGGAAGCAGCCCTTATCAACCGCGGCAAGCTGCTGCTGCGCTTGCCCGCCAAGGATCATGAAGGCACGATCGAAATCGGCGCAGCGCAATGCCCCGCACCCCCCGGCGCTGGCATTCCGGCGGAAATCGACCCGAATCAGTACGATCTGATCTGCCTCGCAATGCAGGAGCCAAGCTACAGCGCTCCCGGTGTACGCGAGCTGGTAGGACGGATCGCCGCCTCACGCATACCCTGCCTATCGATAATGAACATGCCGCTGCCACCGGACCTTGCCAAGCTGGCGGCGCTGGACGTTCAGTCTTTGGAGGAAATCTATACTGAAGCCGCGCTGTGGTCCGATTTCGATCCTGACCTGATCGCTCTGGCAAGCGCGGATCCGCAGACGACACGTTCGGACTCCAAGGATGCTCTGATAATCTCGGTTACCCTGGCAAGCAATTTCAAAGTCGCGCCGTTCGTCCGGCCGCAGCACCAGCAAGTGCTGCAGCGATTGGCCAACGACATCGATTCCTGTCGGATTCCGGCTGGCGGCGCACTCGTCCAGCCGTTCGTAAGATTGCGATTGTACGAGTCCGTTT
>JAOUGX010000019.1 GCA_029865385.1 Gammaproteobacteria bacterium | reverse complement strand
GCGCTTGCGTCTCGGTTGACGACTGACCGGGTGGCATGGGGCGTGTCCTGATCAGGTCGCTATACGCGATGACGATTTTCTCATCGGCAGCTTCAGGTAGCTGATCTCGATGTCGGAAATCCTGGCGACCATGCGTTCCACGTTCTCCGAGGCAACATACGAGGACTCGGCGATTGCCCTCTCGGTGACCAGCGTTTCACCCTTGACAGCCAGGTCCTCGCCCAGTTTGGACGCCGTATTCACCGGATCACCATAGAAATCCTCTGTTCCGACAAGCAGCAGGTCGCCGTAGTCGATGCCCACCGAAAGGTAAATGTGATCTGCAAGGTCCAGCAATTGATTCGACCGGAACAGCTCGGCGTTAACCTCGAGGCTTGCCTGGATCGCATCATCGGTTTTTGCAAAGTAGGCATAGCAGTTATCCGCATCACACTTCAGAAGCGTACCCCTGTTGGCCGCGATAACAGGTGCAATGGTCAGTCGCGCCCTGTGTATCAGCTTCAGAAAATGACACACACCGAGCCGCCGGGAGATGCTGGAGAAGTTTGCCATATCGGAAATAAAGGCCGCTCCGCAGGTTCCGAACTGCCGCCAGATGCGATTGCGGATGATCGTCTGTTCTTCGACATTGCGACTATCCGCATATCGCGCAATCAACGCATCGAATACGTGACGTGCTGCGGGCTGAGATTTTTCGGCGCTGTCGGCCATACAGGATCTCCGTAACTGTTCTTATAATATTCTCGAGCTTGCCGCGGAAGTATATCGCGACACGGGTCCGCCGTGCGTGCAATGACTGCCTAGCGACTCCCGGTCGGGCGTCCGGAAGTAACCATCGCGACACCCGCCGCAATCATTACCCAAGCCAGCGGAATGGCAGATCCCAGCCCCAGAAGCACGGTTCCGCTGACAACCGATGTTCCGCCGACACCGAGAAAGAATCGCTGCCGTTGTTGCTGAAGCATCAGCTGCCGCATCTGGCGCAACTCTGTCGATTCCATTTGCATCTGCAGTTTTCCCTGCGATGCCTGCTCCGCGAGGTGCCGAATTACGCCCGGTAGCTCGCGCAGGGCATCCCTGAGCTGCGGCAGGTTTTCCCGCAGGCTTTCCAGCACCGCGCGTCCGCCAAGCTGCTCATCCATCCAGCGTTGCAACACCGGCTGAGCGGTCTTCCACAGGTCGAGTTGCGGATAGAGTTCCCGCCCGAGTCCCTCGATATTGAAGAGTGTCTTCTGCAGCAAGATGAGCTGAGGCTGAATTTCCATATTGAACCGGCGTGCGGTTTCGAACAGCCGTATCAAGACCTGGGCGAAGGAAATCTCGGACAGGGGCTTGTTGAAAATCGGTTCGCAGACAGATCGAATTGCCGATTCGAGCTCGTCGATTCGTGTTTCGGGCGGTACCCAGCCGGAGTCAAGGTGCAGCTTCGCTATCTTGTGATAGTCGCGATCGAAGAAAGCCAGAAAATTTCCGGCCAGATATTGCTGATCGCTGGGGCTCAGGGTTCCAACGATGCCAAAATCGACGGCAGCGTATTTGGGGTGCTCTGGATCCTCAGTCTGTACAAAAATATTGCCGGGGTGCATGTCGGCATGAAAGAAATTGTGGCGAAAGACCTGCGTGAAGAATATCTCGACGCCGTTTTCCGCCAGCCGCTGAATGTTGGTGCCAGCGGCTCGCAGTGACTTCATGTCACTGATGGGTACGCCGTAAATTCGTTCCTGCACCAGTACTGTAGGGCGGCAGAAATCCCAGAAAACCTCGGGAACGTACAACATTTCGGAGTTCTCGAAGTTGCGCTTGAGTTGCGCCGCATTCGCGCCTTCCCGCATCAGGTCGAGCTCGTCGATGATGGTTTTCTCGTACTCGGCAACCAGTTCCAGCGGCCGCAGCCGTCTGGAGTTCTTCCAGTACCGGTCCGCGAGGCCAGCGATCGCGTACAGCACATCGAGATCCTGCTCGATGAGGCGTCGTACCCCCGGGCGCAGCAGTTTGACGATAACTTCCTGCCCGCCCGGGAGCGCGGCGCTGTGTACCTGCGCAATCGACGCGGCGGCCAGCGGCTGGAAATCGAATCGCTCGAAAACCGCATTGACTGACTGACCATAGGCGGCATCCAGTATGGCAACCGCTTCCTCGGCCGGAAACGGCGGCACCTGATCCTGCAGCTTGGCCAGTTCATCGGCGATATCCGGCGGCAAGAGATCGCGACGGGTCGACACCGCCTGTCCGAATTTGACGAAAATCGGGCCGAGCTCCTGCAGCGCCAGGCGTATGCGAACGCCGATTGGCGCCGACCGGTCGCTGCCCCGGGGTAGCAAGTAGAAGATGAATCGAAGCGGGCGAAGGAAGTGCGTTGCAATAATGACTTCGTCGAGACCGTGACGAACCAGAACGCGCTGAATACGCAGTAGTCTCAGCAAAGTCTTGCCGCGCCACATGGTCAGGTGTCACCGTCAGCGATCGATTCTATTTCGAGGCGGCGGAGCTTCGCCTCGAGTCTCGCCACATCGTCACGCAGGGTTTCGACGCGACGTCGAAAGCGATCCACTTCGTAGCGACTCGGCAATACCCGGCTTTCTTCCTGCAGATACTCGCTGATATTCTGTCCCACCGTCGCACGCGCCTGGCGACTCCACTTTTCGACGCCACGCGCAAACTCACCTATGCCATGTGCCGCGACGTCGCCTACCAGGCGTGACAGTTCTTCTTCCGGATCGGGTTTGGCAAAACGCATCAATTCCTGAAACTGCTGAGCAACATCGCTGTCACCGGAGAATTCGACTTCGCCATCGCGAATCATATTTTCGTCTGCCGAACGAAAAAGCCTCAACAACGACAGGAGCGTACCGCTGACAATTGCGTCGGGTTCCTGTTCGTACTGTGACGACAAAAGGATATTGCCGGATGCCACACTTACGTAGGTCGCAAGACCCGTATCCCGGACGCGTACCGCGAGAGTCTTGCCATCGAGGCCGTTGCACAGTGCACGCGCCGGTGATTTCGACCGGATCTGCCGGTTCAGCAGCGCGGCAAGTGGCCGCAGGGCGGTTTGCAGCGTGTCCAAAGTACAGTGCTCAGATCCTGTAGCCGACGTGCAGGGCGACTATGCCGCCGGCAAGGTTATGAAAGCGGCAGCGTTCGAACCCGGCGTCCTGCATCATGGCAAGCAGTGTGTCCTGGTCGGGATGCATGCGAATCGATTCCGCCAGGTAACGGTAGCTCTGTTCGTCGTTGGTGACGAGCTTTCCCATCAGCGGGAGCACCTTGAACGAATACAGTTCGTACATCGGCCTGATCGCATCGGCGGGTCTGGAAAATTCCAGTATCAACGCTTTGCCACCCGGCTTCAGTACCCTGTACATTGAGGCAAGCGCGGCTTCTTTGTCGGTTACATTGCGCAGGCCGAACGCAATCGTAATGCAGTCGAAGCTGGCGTCTGAAAACGGCAGGCTTTCGGCATTGACTTGGGCGATCGATACGTCTCCGCCGACACCGGCATCGACCAGCCTGCGTCGACCTTCCCGCAGCATGCTGTCGTTGATGTCTGCCAGAACGACAGTGCCGCCGGCCCCAACCTTGCCCGCGAACACGCGCGCCAGATCACCCGTACCACCGGCCAGATCCAGCACCGACTGGCCACGTTTTGCCGCCGCCTGCTCAATCGTAAAGCGCTTCCACAGTCTGTGAAGTCCGCCGGACATCAGGTCGTTCATCAGATCGTAACGACTGGCCACCGAGTCGAAGACACCCTTCACCCGGCGCGCTTTATCCGCAACCGGTACGGTTTCGTAGCCGAAATGAGTCGAGTCCTTGTTCATCTCAGTGCCCTGCATGCGGCCGGCCAGCATACCCTGCCGCTTTCAGGCGGTCGAGGTAGCTCTTCCAGTTACTCTCCTGATTGACGCCGAGTTCATGCAGGTACTTCCACGTATAGAGACCGGTGTTATGGCCGTCGTCGAACACGAGCCGCACGGCGTAGTGCCCGATCGGCTCGATGGCAGTGACGCTGACCGCCTGTTTTCCCGTTTGCAGAACTTCCTGTCCGGGCCCGTGGCCTTTGACTTCGGCGGATGGCGAAAAAACCCGCAGGTATTCGAACGGCAAGTCGAAGGAACTGCCGTCGTCGAATGCAAGCGACAGCAAGCGCGACTTCTTGCGCAATCGGATCTCGCTGGGCGTGATATCCATGGGTGTCAGTCAGGGTCTAGAGGATGTATCGGCTAAGGTCTTCGTCTTTCGCGAGCTCGGCCAGGTGATAGTCGACATAGCCGGCGTTGATCTTCAGGCTGCTGCCGCTTTTGTCCGACGCTTCGAATGAAATCGTTTCCAGCAAACGCTCCATGACGGTATGCAGGCGGCGGGCGCCGATATTCTCGGTGCTCTCGTTGACCTGAAAGGCTACTTCCGCGATCCGCCGAACACCGCTTTCCGTGAATTCAATATCGACTTCTTCAGTATTGAGGAGGGCGCGGTACTGCGATGTCAGCGAGGCATCCGGTTCCGTCAGGATGCGCACGAAGTCCTCCGTCTTGAGCGACTTAAGCTCGACGCGAATGGGGAAGCGGCCCTGCAGCTCCGGAATGAGATCCGACGGTTTCGAAACGTGAAACGCACCCGAGGCGATGAACAGTATGTGATCCGTGCGCACCATCCCGTACTTCGTGTTGACGGTGCAGCCCTCGACGAGTGGCAACAGATCGCGTTGCACGCCTTCACGCGACACGTCCGCACCCATCGTCTGGGAGCTGCGCGTCACTTTGTCCAGTTCGTCCAGAAACACGATGCCATGCTGCTCCACCGCATTCAGCGCACGCAATTTCAACTCTTCCTCGTCCACCAGCTTGGCGGCTTCCTCGTCAGTCAGAAGCTTCATCGCTTCCCGCACCCTGAGCTTGCGCGTTTTCTTCCGGTTGCCCGACAGGTTCTGAAACATGCCTTGTAACTGGCTGGTCATTTCTTCCATGCCAGGGGGCGCCATGATCTCTACGCCCATCGGCATGGACTGGATCTCGATCTCGATTTCCTTGTCGTCGAGCTTCTTTTCGCGAAGCATCTTGCGAAACTTTTGCCGTGTCTCATTGCCGTCGTCATTTTTCGCAGGTTCCGATGCGAAGCCGACGCTGCGCGGTGAACGCGGCAACAATGCGTCGAGCACCCGTTCTTCGGCCGAATCTTCGGCGCGGTGACGTACCTTGCCGAGTTCTTCCTCGCGCGTCATTTTCACCGCGCTGTCCATCAGGTCGCGGACAATGCTGTCGACTTCGCGACCCACGTAGCCGATCTCGGTGAACTTGGTTGCTTCGACTTTTATGAACGGTGCCTTGGCCAGCTTGGCAAGACGTCGCGAAATCTCCGTCTTGCCGACGCCTGTCGGGCCGATCATCAGAATATTCTTCGGCGTGATCTCGCTGCGCAGAGGCTCGTCCACCTGGACCCGACGCCAGCGGTTTCGCAATGCGATCGCCACGGCGCGCTTGGCCTCGTCCTGGCCAACTATGTGCTTGTCCAGTTCCTGGACGATTTCCCTCGGTGTCATTTGTGACATTGATCAATCCTTGCCTGCTGCCGCGGGCAATTCCTCCACGACGATGTTGTGATTGGTGTAGACACAGATGTCGCCTGCAATGGCGAGTGCTTTCTCGACGACGGTTCTGGCATCGAGGTCGGTGTTCTCCAGCAGGGCCTGTGCCGCGGCCTGGGCAAACGGGCCGCCGGATCCGATTGCCATGAGGTCTTTCTCCGGCTCGATGACATCGCCGTTGCCGGAAATGATGAACGAACCTTCTGCATCCGCTACGCACAACAAAGCTTCGAGACGACGAAGGCGGCGATCTGTTCGCCAGTCCTTGGCCAGTTCGATCGCGGCACGGGTCAGCTTGCCGTACTGCTCGAGCTTGGTCTCGAACAGCTCGAAAAGCGTGAACGCATCGGCTGTGCCGCCGGCAAAGCCTGCGATAACGCGACCGTTTGCGAGGCGCCGGACTTTACGGGCATTTCCCTTCATGACCGTGTTTCCCAGGCTGACCTGACCGTCGCCGCCAATGGCGACCCGGCCATTGCGCCGGACCGAGACGATAGTGGTCCCTCTGAATTGTTCCATCTATTTGATCCTTAAAGGAAAAAGGCCTTCAGAACAGCCGCGGCTGCGGGCCAGTCCTGGCCTTACTTTGTCGGTGTCCGGGATTTGTCTTTGAGCCGCGCGCGCGGGTGTGTCCGGTCGTATATCTGGGCGAGATGCTGGAAGTCAAGATGGGTATAGACCTGCGTCGTCGAGATATTGGCGTGGCCTAACAATTCCTGTACGCCGCGCAAATCGTGGCTCGATTCCAGCAAGTGGGTCGCGAAGGAATGCCGCAAAAGGTGCGGGTAGACGCGGGTGTCGATGCCCTGGCGCCTGGCCCAGTAGTCCACTCGCGCCTGCACCGACCGGGCGCTCAGCCGACCGCCACGGTTGCTGACGAAAAGCGCCATTTCATCGGCATCCGCAACACTCGCGCGGACTTTCAACCAGCTCTTGAGCGCTGCCAGCGCCATCCGCCCGACCGGCAGAATCCTTTCCTTGTTGCCTTTGCCAGTGACCCGCACCGTGGCGTCGGCCAGGTCCAGCTCGCCGAGGTCCAGCCCGGTCAGTTCGGAAAGCCGCAGGCCCGACGAATAAAGCAGCTCCAGCATGGCCCGGTCGCGATTAACCAGCGGGCCGTCGCCCGGCAGATCGAGGAGACGCGCCATGCGGTCGGCGTCGAGGTTTTCGGGCAGCCGCTTGCCGGACTTCGGCGGCCGGACCGATTGCACGGGATGCTTCTTGAGCTGCTTTTCCCGCACAAGATAGCGAAAAAAAGTTCGCAATGCGGAGAGCTGGCGCTGAATGCTGCGCGGTGACAGGCCTTTGCGGTAACAGCTGGCGGCATAGTTACGGATGTGCTCGCTATCGATGTCCCGCCATCGATCGACAGCCGCAGCTTCGGACCACTCGTAGAAAGCCACGAGATCCCTGCGGTAATGCTTGCAGGTCAGGTCGGACAGGCGACGTTCGTATTGCAGGTGCTTGCCGAATCGGTCTATCCAGTTTTTTTCGCCTTGCAGCATCATGGCGGCAAGAATCAGTAGCGCCTGAGGGCCTCCGCGACAAGCTGGCCGAGCCGTTTCAGGAAGTCGACGCTCATCCCGGGATGGAAACGATCCTTGTCCACGCTGCCGATGGCCAGAAACCCGACCTCGGCCTTCTTGCCAAGTGGAATCAACGCGGCCGAACCCACTTCGTCGGTGTCCCTGCCAAACAGGAAGTCCCGCTGTACATCACGTACCTGTCCACAGCGTGGATTGTGGCTGTTAAGAAACGTATCGAACGCCTTCAATGAGGGATCGTCACGTTCGACTGCCTTGAAAAATCTCCCGGCGCGAATGTCATCGAACGATGCGGGATCGCCGAATAACACGAGGATTGACTGGTCGGCGCTGAAGCCTGTGCGCAACGCTGTCTCCAGTGCGCCGAGCGTATCCGCCAGGCTGCCGGCGGCAAGCAGCTGCAGCGTCAGCTGGTGCAGTTTCGCGGTGAGCAGGTCGTTGGCGCGGGCGACGTCCAGAAGGTCCTTCAGCTTGCGCTCGAGTTTAAGGTCCTTTTGCCGAAGAACAGATACCTGGCGCTCCACCAGCGAAACTGTTCCGCCGGTGACGTGCGGCAGGCGGAGGATGCCGAGCAAGCCGCTGTGACGTTCGAAAAAGTCCGGGTTGCATTTCAGATAGTCGTGAACGGCGCCTTCGGACAATCGCTCGTCGACAAAGTCCGCTTTGCGTTGCGTGCTCATAGTTTTTCTCTTCCCCTGATGTTCCGGGCCATGCCCCAAGCGCCCCGGCGGTGTGCCCGGCGCAGCTTAACACGAGTCCTGCGCTACCGAACCTCGGGACTTGTTGCAAGCGGCTGGATGAATGGACTTTTTCGGTCTGCGACGGTAGTTTACATAAACCCAAAAAACTCCAAATAAACGTTCTTCCGGGGATTTTCTATGCGCCACATTATGGTCATGAACGCCAAGGGCGGCTGCGGCAAAAGCACTCTCGCAACCAACATCGCCTCCTATTTCGCTTCCGAGGGCTACGCGGTGGCGCTTGCCGATTACGATCCGCAACGTTCCAGCCTGGACTGGCTGGAGCGACGCCCGGATGACCGCCCGAAAATTGCAGCGGTTGCGGGCTTCGAGGACGGCCTGCGACATGCACCGCGGAACGCCGACTACCTGATAATCGACGCGCCGGCACGCTCGCACGGAAAAGAGCTTATCGATCTCGTGAAACACGCCGAGACCATCGTGGTTCCGGTGCTGCCGTCGACCATCGACATGCAGGCCTCGGACCGATTCATCAAGGAACTGAAGGCAGTGGCCAAGGTGGATCGCAAGGAGGCCAAGGTTGGCGTCGTTGCCAACCGGGTGCGCGAATACACGCTGATATTCGAGGAGCTCGACGAGTACCTGACGTCGGCGCGAGTGCCCTACCTGACGGCCTTGCGCGAAGCACAGAATTACGTTCGGGCGTACACGCGCGGCCTCGGTATTTTTGAATTGCCCGAGTACCTTGCCTGGCCCGACTGGGAGCAGTGGGAGCCGCTGACCAAGTGGCTGCGCAGCGTCCGAAGTCAGCCCTGAGCTGATTTCGGGAATTTACGTCGTTCTTTGACCGCGAAGCAGGTCGTCCGCAAGGAGGCTCGCACGAATGCCGTCCTCGGCATTTGTGTACCGCGGTTCAAAACGCAGCACCTCGCGCATCTTTTGCGTATCCAGTCGGCGGGATTCCGCAAGGAATGAAAGCCGCAGCTGAGACATCGAAGCGAGTGCTTCCGACCGTGAGATAAGCGGCGGGGGACTCAGTCCGGCAAGCTTTGCAACCGTCAGTGCGAACCAGGTCGCACTGCGATAGTCGCCATCACAGACGTTGTAAATACCCTCGGGAATGTTGCGCTCCAGCGCAGCAATCGAGGCCGCCGCCAGGTCGTCCGCATGGATGCGATTGCCAGGATTCGCGTCTTTTTCGCGGATATAGGCTTCGCCCGCCGCAATTCTTTCGACACCAAGCCGTCCCGGCCCATAGATTCCTGGCACCCGGAAAATGATGCACCGCGTTGCGAATTTGCTGCACCAGTCCTGCAGCATTTTTTCCGCGGCATGGCGGCGGATTGCACGCGGCGTCACCGGTGCCGGCTGCCTGGATTCCCTGACCAGCTCGCCTTTGCAATCGCCATACACGCCGCTGGTGCTGAGGTAGACGAATCGCTCCGGCGCCGGATCCAATGTCGCGAGCAGTGCCGCCAGCCGCGGGTCACTGCCAGCCTGTGGATCGGGCGGTACCGTGTAAAAAATTTTCTCCGGCATGGAGGCAATCGCGCATGGCCCGTGATCGAGATCCAGCGATTGCACCGCATGGCCGGATGAAGGTGACCGGCCGTACGCAACGGCCTTGCCCGGGCCCAGGCCCTCCAGCACCCGACCGCCGACGTAACCTGCACCAATAACAGCGATTTGCATGGCTTAGCGGCTGGCGCCCGTCTTTCAGGCTCTGGTCTTCGTGGGCCGGGACTTGCCGGCGGCACTCAGGTGCGGAATGGCCGGCAATTCCGAGCCGGCCACGAGGTTCAGCCCGGAACGATACGCTTCCGCTGCTCCTTCCTCATCGCCCAGCTGATTGAGCAGGCGGCCGAATTCCTGGTAGGCCTCCGGCGTGGGCCGCACCGAAATGACGGTGTCCAGGTAGCTGCGGGCTTTGCCCCACAATTCGTTTCGCAGGCACAGCCTGGCCGCCGCCATCAGCAATTCTGCGTCGTCAGGATGCTGCTGCAACCAGCTCTCTGCTTTTTTCAGCTGCCGGACGGCGTCCTTGCCCCTGACCAGCCCGAACAGTCGCACCAGCGGCGGCCGCCATTCGCGCTTCAGTTCGCCTGCCAATTCCTTTTCCGCTTGTTCGTGTTGCTCGGTTCGGATGAGGCCGGCATACCAGGCCTCGAGCATGGCCGTGTTTTTCCTGAGCTTGCGCGGCACGCCGCGCCACACTTCGTTGAGAGCTTCGGCGTCTTTCGCGGCATGCATCAGCTCGCGGTATACGCGAACAGACCATTTCTCGAGTGTTTCCGCATCGACGCGGCCGTGCTTGCCGAGGCGCGGCAGAAGCGCCGCCAATTGAGGCCAGTCTTCCAGGCGATAGTAAAGGCGTCCCAGCAAGGCCAGCGCGTGGCTGTGATTGGGCGCGTTCTCATCGAGCCTGCGCAGCGTAGCAAGCGCCTGCTCGTGCTGGCCCTGGTCGAGTTGCAGCTCGGCTTGCGTCAACAACACCGCGTTGGCCGCGGCCGGCATTTGTTCGTAGGCTTGTTTCAGCCAGTTGTCGCGACGTTCGTCGTTTCCCAGCAGATGGGCCGCTCGCGCGGCCTGCAGGTAGTTCAGCAGCGGCGCATCGCTGACGTTGGCCGAGCGGGCCAGCATTTTCTCGCCCTTGGAAAAGTTGCCCTCCGCGATTTCGATCATGCCGCGCGTAAGTCGCTGGCCTGCCCGGCCACTTCGGTAGCGGCCGGCCGCTTCGCCAAGTTTTCGCGGCGCCTGCCAGATTTTCAGCAGCAGCCACAGCACGAAAATGATTGCCATGGCGATTCCGAGCAAGACCGGCACAGACATCTCGATGATATAGCCGCGAAAATTGATGACGACGTAGCCGGGGTCCTGCAGCAGGAAATGTGCGGCGAAGGCGCTGGCGAGCAGCGCGACGACAACGATCAGGCCGAATTTCACTGAGGGTCCCCGTCTTCGGCCGCAGGCACGGCTCTGGTCGGGGCGGGTCTTTGGGCGGCAGAAAGGACGCGGTACTCGCGCAGCAGTTTCAGCGATCCAGAAATGTCCGGCAACGATGTGGGAATCACGCTCTGCCTGGCTTTGGCAATCGCGTTCAACGCGCTCTGCACCGGCTCGCTGCGCGTATCGTAGTAACGATTCAGCCAGGTGGCCGCATCATCGAGGCTCTGATCAAACAAGGCTTGTTCGCCGCGCAGCAATGCAAGGCGGGCAGCCTGAAATTGCAATGCCAGGTTGGCGCGCAGAAAGTACTGTGCTTCCGGCGCGATCAGTGGTTGCACTTCTTCATCGCTTCGCCGGACTGACACAATATCGGAGGCCGTTTTTCTTAGCGACGCGAAGAACCTGTCCATGCCGCCGAGTTCGGCATCGACGTCGGCTGCATCGCCGGAACGCGAGTCTTTGATCTCGTTGTCGAGTGGCAGGCTGTCGGCAACTGCCGCTAGACTGGACAGTGTCAGCGCGATGCCCTCAATGTCCGGATTGCCGACAGCCTCCAGTGAGCGCTGTTCTTCTGCCAATGCACGGCGTATATCCGTCAGTGCGGGATTTGCCAGTTGCTGGATTTTTTCGTCGGCTAGTTGGAGAGCAAGAATGGCGAGCGCGGGATTGCCGGCAAGCTGCAGTTGGGCGTTCGCAATTTGCATGTAGTACTCGGCTTCCGCCAGCAACCACGAGTCACGCAACCCGCTGGAAATGCCGCGCAGCGATGCCATCGATCCTTCGAGGTTGCCTACGCGACCCGGTAACGATTCCAGCTGACGCAGCCGTTCGTTCAGCTGGCCCTCGACAGTCTGAAGCTTTTGCTCGCGCCCGGCCGTCCGGCTGGCGAGTTCGTCGATTCTTGCTCCGAGTTCGTTGATCGCATCGCGAGCGGCATCCAGCGACGTCGATAAGTTGCTGATACGCTCGTCGTTCGGGTTCGGCAGGTCGTCTTGCGGGCCCTGAGTGACATACCAGTACGCGGCGCCAGCGACCCCTGCAGCCACAGCAACCAGGATCAGCCAGACGATCCCTTTGACGGATCTGGCTTTCCTGCCCTCGACCGGCGTTGGAGCGGCCGAATCGGTGCTGTCAGCGGACGCCGGCGGCTGGTCACCTAACGTTGCGTCCGTCCGGCTGTCGTTGCTCGAATTTTCGTTCATTCGGTTTTGTCCTGTGTCAGGCATGCGATCAGACCGAGGATCATGTCGTCGGCCTGGGGACCAGGGGCAAGGGTTGCCGGCAGGCCGGGCATAAGTTCAGTGATGTTTTTTAACACACGACTGCTGGGGGTCACCAGTCGCGCACAGCGTAACAGTTCGCGGCCGGTGCCAGGCAATGCAGCGAAAAGGCTGTTCAATGTCGCGACACTCATCACGGTAATGCAACTGATTTGTCCTGCCCTCAGACTATTTTCCAGCTGCTGACGATCGGCTTCGGACAAGTGCCGCGCGCGCCGCGTATAGACTTCCAGGTAGTCCACACGAGCGCCCCTGGCGGCCAACGTGCTGCCCAAAAGCTCGCGACCCTGCTGGCCGCGCACGATTCGGATGTTCTTGCCGCTCACAGCCTTTAATGTGTTGTGTGCCAGCAGGCTTTCGCTGTCGAAGCCGTCGGCCGGAAATATGACGTCCGCGCTGCCATATGCGCGAAGTTCAGCCGCGGTCGACGGTCCGATTCCGGCAACTGCCGTATTCGCAACTTGCCATTCTATTCCGTGACAAACCGCGTTTGGACTGACGTAAATCGTCAGGTCCGGTCGCGGCAACCGCTTCTCGTCGGTCGATATATCATCGGCATCGCGCGATTCGATCTCAAGCAACGGCAAGCGAATGGCAGTACCGCCGGCAGTCTCGATCGCACGGCACAAGTCGGCAGATTGCTGTTCCGGTCTTGTTACAAGGACGCCGTGGCCGGCAAGCGGACCGGCGGTCATGCAGACTCTGGCGCAAGCAGTTCGGCGGCGCCACGCGCCAGCAGCCTATCTGCCGCTTCCGTCCCCAGCGCGTCGGCATCCGCACTGCTGCCGGTAATTTCCTCACGGAGAATGTGACTGCCATCTATCCCGGCAACAAGGGCGAGCAAGGTCAGGTCGTCTCCGTGCAGCGTTGCGAAACTGGCAACCGGCGACTGGCAGGTCGCCTGCAGGCGGCGTGCAACAGCGCGCTCGGCAAGCGTGGTCTGCCGCGTCGGAGCATGTTCGAGCTGCGCCAGAAGTCTGCGCAGGTTGTCACGTTCCTCCAGGCATTCGATGCCGATGACGCCCTGCGCAGCGGCGGGCAGCATCTGTTCCGGATCGAAGCGCTCGCTGATCCGTTGCTCGAACCCCAGCCGCTCGAGACCTGCGCAAGCCAGTACGATGGCATCGTACTGGCCGTCCGCCAGTTTGCCGAGTCGCGTGTTCACGTTGCCCCGCAATGCCTCGACGCGAACATCGGGACGCAGCGCACGAAGCTGCGCCTGGCGTCGCAGACTGGAGCTGCCAATGATCGCCGCATGTGGCAACTCCATAAATTTCTGCCCGCTGCGTGTAAGCAACGCGTCGAAAGGACTGGCTCGTTCCAATACTGTAGCGATGCAAAACCCCGCCGGCATGTCAGCCGGCACGTCTTTCATCGAATGCACGGCGATATCAGCAATGTCGTTCTTAATTGCCGTCTCCAGTTCCTTGATGAAAAGCCCCTTGCCGCCGATATTCTGCAAGCTCCGGTCGAGTATCTCGTCACCGCGCGTCGTCATCGGGACGAGTACGACATCGTCGACCTCGGGCAAGGTTCGCAACTCGCCGGCAACGTGTTCTGCCTGCCACAAGGCGAGTTCACTTTTTCTTGTGGCGATTCTTATATTCAATGTCACTATTTCCCCTTCAGCCGGCGGCGCAGGTCGGCCACGTGTCGTCGGCTGACCTGCAGCGGGTGGCGACTCCCGGCGTCGCTGCCGCGCAATCTGACTTCGAGCTGGCCGTCGTCGTTCTTTGCGAGAGCCTCGATCCTGTTGAGTGCAACCAGCGCAGCACGGTGGATTCGGACGAACTGCGTAGCAAATTCTGTCTCTAAAGTCTTGAGTGTGTCATCGATGAGGTCTTCACCGTCGTTGTGCACTACGGTGACATACTTCTGGTCTGCGAAGAAACACAGGATATCCGCAATTGCGATCAGTTTCAGTTCGCCCTGGCGACGCGCACAGATGTGTCCGCGCGGTTCGCCAACACCTTCATGCATGGCGAGTTCACCAAGTTTTTCGCGACTCAGCCGCGCCGCCTGGGCCAGCGCCCTGTCCAGGCGTTCTCGCCGAACCGGTTTCAGGATGTAGCCGATTGCGTTGGCTTCAAATGCCTGGATGGCGTACTCGTCGTAGGCGGTCGTGAATACAACTGCGGGTGGCTCGTTGAATGCATTGAAGTGATATGCCGTTTCGATTCCGTCGAGACCCGGCATGCGAATATCGAGCAGTACGACGTCGGGCTTGAGTTGACCGGCGAGTTGCAGTGCCTGCTCTCCGTTGGCGGCCTCGCCGATCACCGTATGTTGACCGGAATCGTCGATGAGTTGCCGCAGGCGGTCGCGAGCCGGTGTTTCGTCATCGACTATCAGGATGTTCATGCGGCACCGTCATCGCGCGGAAACCGCAAGCGCACGCTGTAACGATCTTTCGACTCGACGACTTCAACCGCCGCACGATTCCCATAAGCGAGATCGAAGCGTTGCCGGATGTTCGACAATGCCATCTGGTTACCGTCCTTGCGGCGATTGATGCTTGCCGACGCAACCGGGTTGGAGATAACTATCTCGAGGTCGCCGTCGATTCGCGAGCCGGTTACGACGACCTCGCCGCCATCGGGCAGCAATTCGATGCCATGGTAGATGGCGTTCTCGAGCAGGGGCTGGATTGTCAGGCTCGGTATCAATGCTCGCATGGGAAGTTCGGCGACGTTCCATTTGACCTTCAGTCGATCACCGAGGCGAAGTTTCTCGATGCGCTGATAAATTGCAGCGACTTCGAGTTCTTCCTTGAGCGTGACCCGATTCTTCGGTGTACCGAGGTTTGCGCGCATCAGGTCCGCGAGGTCTTCAACCGCTTCCTCTGCGCGGGACGGGTCGGAGCGGGCCAGCGACGCGATCGTATTGAGACTGTTGAACAGGAAATGCGGCCGGATCATCGCCTGCAATGCACTGATCCGTGATTGCGCTTCCAGCACGATGCTGCGACGCCATTCGCTCGATATATAGAGGTATCGCATTCCAAGTGCGATGACAATCGAACTGATCGTTATGGTACGCAGCACAAACCCTGCATGGCTGTCGTTGATTATCGCGACTTCATTGAATTTTCGCGTTAGCTGCCACGTGCTTTCGGCTAGCACGGCACAAAGCCCGACCAGCAGCAGAAAGCTGATGATAAAAGCCTGTGTCTTGCCGAATCGCTCTAAGCGCGAACGCGCCTTGCATAACAGGCCGGTTCCGAGCAGAGCTATCCAGACGACGAACATGGCCATCTGGCCAAGTTCGCTCATGAAGGTTCCGGGTAAAGGGCGCGCGGCGAGCGTCAGCATGATGGCTACCAGGGTAGCCACCACAACGATAATCAGTATGGCGCCGGCGGCACAGAAATCCGGCAGGTAGGCCTGCGACTCATTGTTGCCGGTTTGCTTAGCTGCAGCCAATGTCGGGCTCCGAACGAATCAAGCCGGCATTGTAGCTGAGTGCGTTTGGGGACGAGAGAATTCAGGGACGTGAGTTCGGGGTCACTGTCCCAGAATTGCTAGTTGCAGAATTCCTCGACCTGCTGCTGCACTTTCTCTCTTGCAGCGAGCGTTTCGGCTTCGTCGAGATAGACTCGCTCACCCTTGGCGTCTTCACGATAGAGGAGTCGGGACTGTATGAAGCGCTCAAGGCGCTCACGATACATGCTGCATTTGCTTGCACGCTCGTTGGCCTCGGCGCGGAGTTCTTCTGGCGTCGGGCCTTCGGGTTCCTTGCTCTTTGCGTCACGCGCCGCAGCCTGCTGTTCCTGCAACGCAACGGTCTGAGCCTGTATGCGGTTCGGGTCGGTCGGGCGCGATGCAATCTGCAGGCGCTCGGCATCGTCTGAAGCGCTGGGGCGATCGCCGTACTGGACGTTGCCGTCGGCGTCAGTCCATTTGTAAATTTCGCCGGCGAACGCTGCACCGCCGAGGGCGGATGCCAACAGCAACAGGGCAATAGTCAACTTGCTTACAACAGATAGGGCATTGAGTCGCATAATCTGGATCCTTCCGGGACCGATGGTGCTGCAAATCCCTTGCAGCGTGAATCGTCAATCCTGACACCCTCGATCCGGCGCAGATGATGCAGGCATTACAGCATGCAGCGGCCCTTCATGGCGTGATTTCATGCACAGAAAAAACCGTGATGCAGGTCTCGGAAAGTGCGGACCCGGCCAGCAACGGCCGGGTTCGCGGGCTCTGCCTCGCTGCCGGGGGGGTGGCGGAATCAGTCTAATGAGTCCCGGAGGCAGAAATCATTCCGAATATGGGCACAAATTACCCATTATTCGGCGGTCGTGAATTCAGGGTAGGCCTCCAGACCGCATTCGCTGAGATCCACACCCTCGTATTCGTGCTGTTCGTCAACGCGGATACCGGCCGTGACCTTGATCAGGAACCACACGAGCAGGCTGGTGAGGAACACCCAGAAGAATATCGAGACAAGACCGACAAGCTGTTTGAAGAATGTCGCGTCGGCATTGGACAGTGGGACCGCGAGCAGCCCCCAGATGCCGACCACGCCGTGTACGGATACGGCACCGACCGGATCATCGATGCGCACTTTGTCGAGCGCGACAATGGATCCAACCACCAGCAAGCCGCCAATGGCGCCGATGAGCGTGGCGAGCAACGGCGTCGGCGTCAGCGGTTCGGCGGTGATCGCAACGAGGCCGGCCAGCGCCCCGTTCAATGCCATCGTCAGGTCGGCCTTGCCGAACCACAGCCGTGCCAGGATCAGCGCGAATACCAGCCCGCCGGCGGCGGCCATGTTCGTGTTGACGAAAACCAGCGCCACTGAGTTGGCTTCGCTGACGTTGCTGAGTTTCAACTCCGATCCGCCGTTGAAGCCGAACCAGCCGAGCCACAGGATCAGCGTGCCCAGGGTTGCGAGTGGCAGGTTGCAGCCCGGGATGGCGAAAATCTGGCCTTTGCCGCCGTACTTGCCCTTGCGCGCGCCGAGCAGCAGGACACCGGCGAGCGCCGCGGCCGCGCCGCACAGGTGCACCACGCCCGATCCGGCGAAGTCCAGGAAACCGAATTCCTCAAGCCATCCTCCGCCCCATTTCCAGAAACCCTGTACGGGATAGATGAATCCCGTCAACACCACCGCAAACGCGAAGAAGGACCAGAGTTTCATGCGTTCCGCAACCGCGCCGGAAACAATCGACATTGCGGTCGCAACGAAAACGACCTGGAAAAAGAAATCCGACAGATTGGAGTAGTAGGTCTCCCCGCCGCTTCCGATTACATCGGCAGCACTGTTGTCTGCGGCGCCAAGCAGCCCGCTGCCGAAGGTTGCAAGGCTCTGAAACAGCCCGCCCTCGTAGGCGCCTGGGTACATGATCGAGTATCCGCACAGCATGTACATGATGCAGGCGATCGCATAAAGGCCCACGTTCTTCGTAAGGATTTCCGCGGTGTTCTTGGCCCGCACGAGACCAGCCTCCAGCATGGTGAATCCGGCCGCCATCCACATGACCAGCGCGCCCATCACCAGAAAATAGAATGTATCGAGGGCGTAGCTCAGCTCCGTAATCTGCCCCGCAAGGTTTGTCACATCGTTCACGAATTTCTCCTTGTTACCTGGGTTGCCATTGTCGGATCAGATCGCCGCCGTACCGGTTTCCCCGGTACGGATGCGAATCGCCTGTTCGAGATCGGTTACAAAGATTTTTCCGTCGCCTATCTTCCCGGTGCGTGCTGCGTTGCTGATGGCTTCTATGACCTGCTCCGCGATGGCCTCGTCGACCGCCAGCTCGATTTTCGCCTTGGGTAGAAAATCGACGACGTATTCAGCACCGCGATACAGTTCCGTATGGCCGCGTTGCCGGCCGAACCCCTTTACCTCGCTGACGGTTATTCCGTGCAGCCCGATATCGGCCACCGCCTGCCGCACGTCATCGAGCTTGAATGGCTTTATGATCGCCGTGATCATTTTCATCTTGGTCCCCTGTCATCGCGCCTTTAAAAAAAGCACAAGTCGTTTCCGACTTGCGCCGTATCCGTTCAGAAATCGAAACTCTTGCCAATCGTGAACACCAGTGACTCCTCCGCGGTGCCGGTGAGATCTTCATTGGTCAGAATCGCCTTGAAGCCGAGGTCGATTTCGGAGAGAGAAAAGTCATAGCCCAGTTCCAGGTATTCGCCGTTGAAGTCGCGATCGAAACTTGCAATGCGGCCGTAGAACCCGTTTTTCTCGAGCGTCAGCGCGTACCAGGCATAGTCCTGCGTCTCGCCGTCAAAGTTCTTGTACTGGCCGAGTGCGACATCGAGAGACGCGATGCCGTAGCCGGAATTCAGGTTGATCTCTTCATAGGTGTCATCGAAATCGCCGCTGTAGTAGTAGCCGGTGAACCCTATGCCTACGTCGACACCGCCAAATTCCTTTGCGTAGCCAAAGTAGCCGTCGATTTCGAGACCGTCCGCGACGTCGGCGGCCCAGCTGCCGGCGTAGAAACCGTTCTTCTGATAGTCGAGTCCACCGGACGCGCTGGAGGTCGCCTGGAACAGACCGCGGTAGTAGTAGTCGCTGGCCCAGCCGATGTTGGCCGACCAGTCGGCCGCTGCCGTGGTCGATGCCGTTAGTGTGGACAGAATCAGTGCCAGCGCGGTTTTCCTTTGAGTGTTGATCACGTCAATTCCTCTTCCCGACCGTTCCCCGGCAGATCAGGCGTACAAGCATTCATTGCAGTATCCGTGCCAGCAGTGAAAGTATTAATAAAAACAATGGCATAACGATATTCAGAAATGCTGCATGCACCACGCCAGTGCGTCTCGATCGCCGTCTGCCCTGATCTGGGTCCTGCCCGCAAAAGTCTGTCCGGCGAGCCGATTCGCCACTGGCGTTTTCAGCTGACGTCAGGTATCAACCGCATATGAGTGATGAATCGATCGACAGAATTGCCAGAAAGCTCGCCGAAGCAGTGCCTCAAGGATTGCGTTCAGTGCGCGACGACCTGGAAAAGAACTTTCGTGCCGTGCTTCGCTCGGGACTCGGCAGGCTGGACCTCGTAACCCGCGAAGAATTCGAAGTTCAGGAAGCCGTTCTCTCACGTACCCGCGAAAAGCTGGAGGCATTGCAACAACGCCTGGAGTCGATAGAACGGCGTGCTTCGACATCGGCGGTGCAAAAGCGCGACAAGACAGCGACCAAAAAGCGCAGCAAGAGGACCGGCAAGAAGAGCAGCAAGAAGAGCAGCAAGAAGAAATCCGGCTCCGGCTGAGCGGCTCTAGCGGATTTCAGAATCATTGCCAGGGAGTGGCGATGCAAGGGAATGCAAAATCCAGGCGCGGCCCCGTAACCACGGCCATCCGATGAACGTCGCCATCCTGATGAGCCGAACGCAGCTTGGCGTTCAGGCGCCGCCGGTAACGATCGAGGTGTTTCTCTCCGGCGGCCTGCCCACGTTTTCCATAGTCGGTCTGCCCGAAACGGCAGTGCGGGAAAGCAAGGACCGCGTGCGCGGCGCGATCATCAGTTCCGGATTTCAGTTTCCGCAAGGGCGGATCACCGTCAACCTCGGCCCGGCCGATCTGCGAAAAACCGGCGGGCGATTCGACTTGCCGATCGCGCTGGGGATTCTCGGCGCGAGTCGACTGGTACCGCTGCAGGCTCTGGATTCGACGGAGTTCTATGGCGAACTTGCACTGAACGGCGAAATCCGCCCGGTAAGCGGCACGCTTCCGGCTTCGCTGCACGCGGCATCCGCCGGTCATGCCGTCGTGGTTCCCAGGGCCAACGGCGTCGAGGCCAGTCTGTCTTCGGCCGAAGTATTTCTCGCCGACAGCCTGTTGCAGGTAAGCGCCCATCTCGCAGGAACGCAGCGCGCCGACACCCTGCGCCATTCGCCCCCGCCTGTGTTGCCGGCAAGTGCCCCCGACATGTGCGAGGTTCGCGGACAGCCGCTGGCGCGACGCGCCATGGAAGTCGCCGCGGCCGGCGAGCACAACATTCTCATGATCGGACCGCCGGGAACCGGCAAGAGCATGCTGGCGCGCCGGCTGCCCGGCATCCTGCCGCCGATGAGCGAGGCAGAGGCGCTGGAAACCGCCTCGATCGATTCGATTCTCGGTCGCGAACTCGACTTGTCTCTATGGCGCCAGCGACCGTTTCGCGCACCGCATCACACGGCATCGGCGGCGGCCCTGGTCGGGGGAGGCTCGGATCCGCGTCCCGGCGAGGCTTCCCGTGCGCACAACGGTGTGCTGTTCCTGGACGAATTGCCGGAGTTCAGCCGACACGTTCTGGAAGTGCTGCGGGAGCCGATGGAAACCGGCAGTCTTACGATCTCGCGCGTCGGCCGGCAGGCCGAATTCCCCGCACGCTTTCAGCTTGTTGCCGCGATGAATCCCTGCCCCTGCGGATACCTCGGTGACGTTGCCGGCGATTGCCGTTGCAGCGCGGACCGGGTGGCGAACTACCGCGGCAAGATATCCGGGCCGCTTCTCGATCGCGTCGATATCCTGGTGACCGTGCCGCGACCGCCGAAGGACTGCCTGCGCCCGGACGCACCGCTGGCCGAGTCGAGCGCTGTGGTGGCAGAGCGAGTTCGGTGCGCAAGGGAACTGCAGCTCGCGCGAGCCGGGGCAAGCAATGCGCGAATCTCATCCAGGGAACTCGAGGCGGTGTGTGATGCGACAGCGGAATGCTGGGAGCTTCTGGAGCGCGCAGTCGACAGATTCGCGCTGTCGGCGCGGGCGCATCATCGCGTCAGGCGTGTCGCCCGGACTATTGCCGACCTTGCAGGAGAAAAGCGGGTAGCAGCGCCTCACATGGCCGAGGCGCTGGCGCTCAGGCAGTTACTTTGACTGCGACACCATGTAATCGACGGCGTCTCGAACTTCCTGGTCCGACAGGTCCATACGGGCACCCTTGGCCGGCATGTAACCGGCGGAACCCTGGTAGCCGTTGATGGCGTGCTCGTACAGCGTGGGATTGCCCTGCGCAACACGGCCTGTCCAGGCTGCCGCATCACCGACCTTTGGTGCACCGGCGATGCCACTGCCATGGCAGGCAATGCAGGCTTCGTTGTAAACCTGCGGTCCGGTCAGCGCGGTCGTTACTGGCGCAGCCGGCTCGGCGGCCGTGACTACCGGTTCACCCGCATGAGCTTCTTCGCCGGGCAGATAGACCTCGCCAAAGGGCTTGAGACGCTTGGCGACCTCTGCTTTGTATTCGTCGGTGGTGCTGGTGAAGACGTCCTGGGTGACGTCCGTCATTTTCATGGCCAGCACGAGGATCGCCAGCGCGAAGATTGCCAGTACACCGATTACCAGTGAGTACATGTCGAAAAATTTCTGGTCCCGCTTCAAAGTCGTTCTCCGGAGGATCTGTTCTGATTGTTTCGGCAACCGCGTGCGGGCCGGAAGGCCCGGCATTATATAACAGCCAAGGATTATTGCAGGCGACTACCGCGCGAGAATTATTGGCGAACAAGGGGCCTGGCGAAAAAGGGGCCGGATACATTTTTCTTTAAAATGTATCCGGCCCCTTTTTCGAAGGAAAAATGTATCCGGCCCCATTTTCGGGCTATTGCCGTACGACTATCGTCTTCCAGCCATCATCGCCGGAAAAGGTCAGCGTCTGCACAGCGTCGCCGAGCAGCAGGTTGAGTTGGTTCACCTGCTCGGGGATGACGTCGCGCAGTACGTCGTGACGAACAGCCAGCAGGGCCGGCAAGGCTGAATCGAGTTCCTGGTAGATCAGTACATAGTCGCCCGACAATTCAGCGCCAACCAGGACGAGCGGCAGTTTTTCGCCGGATTTTCCGTCGGCAAGCGCAAACCGTTCTTCGACATACAGGGCGAGGCGCGCCCTGGCTTCGAGCGCAACCAGGGACAATTGCGGATCCCCCGTGACTTCCGCGAGACCCAGTTCGGCGTCATGCCAGTGCAGGCTGTGAACGATTTCGAGAAGACCGCTGGTGGCGTTGAATTCGATCGTGGTCAGGCCCGATTTCGCCCGATGTGCCGTCGCCGATGTCACGGCGAGGCAAAGGAGGAAGAGGCTCAGCGTGCCGCGGAACGAACGCTTACTGCTCACGTTGTGCGGGTTCCAGCGGCACCTCGTGCCCGTTACTGCCAGCCTGGCCTTTCGCTTCCCGAAGTTTCTGCAGCATGCCGCGCATCAGGTCACGATCGTCCTCTTCGGCCTTGTACAGGTCGATACGGGATTGCGCGATGCGTCGCGGGAAATGATTGTTGGAAAAATCCGTGTCTGCCGTTTCATGGCGGGGATCGAGTTCAATCGCGGTCATGGCCTTGTCGCGAATGAGCAGCTTCGTAACCTGGCGATGGTTTCGTCGCCAGATCTCCGCCGGAACCATCATGAGTTCCTTCGAGCCATCGGCGTTCGTAATGGATAGCGGCAGTGGCGTTGGCAAACCGCCCGAATTGACGAAGTCGATGAAATACACGAAATGCTTCTCCTCGATGGCCCGGCGCAATGTTTCACGTTCCTGGTCTTCGAGTGATTCCAGCAATTCGCTGAAACTGTTGCGGTCCTCGTTCGAGGGCGTAAACCTGTCGTGCTCGTTGTAGAAATCATCAAGTTCCGGCATGCGCTCGACACGGGTGGTCCGGCCTTCCTCGCGATTGCGTTGCTGCGTCAGTGTCTCGGGATGCAGCAGCGCATCTTCGTCGCGCTGCAATGGAAATTCGGTATCCGGGTTTTTCGATGACACCTGGTACTCGCGAACATCGCTGATGGCCACTTCGACATGATCCGTCGAATAGAACCAGCCGCGCCAGAACCAGTCGAGATCGACGCCGGATGCGTCCTCCATCGTGCGGAACAGGTCGGCGGGTGTCGGGCGGCGGAACTTCCAGCGAGTCGAGTATTCCTTGAATGCGAAATCGAACAGCTCGCGCCCCATCACCGTTTCGCGAAGCACGATCAGCGCGGCCGTCGGCTTGCTGTAGGCATTGTCGAAAAACTGCGGGATCGATTCCGAATTGGTCATGATCGGCACCTGGTTCTCGCTCAGCATGTACGGAACGATGTAATCGAGGATGCTGATCTCCGGCCGGTAGGCCGGGAAATCGTCTTCCCATTCGACCTCGGCCAGGTACTCCAGGAAGCTGTTGATGCCCTCGTCCATCCAGGTCCACTGTCGCTCGTCGGAATTGACCGTCATAGGGAAGTACACGTGGCCGATTTCGTGAATGATGACGCCGATCAGCCCGTACTTGATGCGTCTCGAATAGGTGTTATCCGGCGGGTTGTCGATCGGATCGTCGTCGTTTTGTTCGAAAGGCTCGGGACGATACCCGTTGAAGGTGATCATCGGGTATTCCATGCCGCCTGATTTCCAGGTGTTGACCGATTGCGCGGTGGGATACGGGTAGGGAAATGAGAATCGTGAATACACCTCCATCGTGTGCACGACCGCGTGCGTCGAATACTGCGACCAGATGGGTTCTGCTTCATTGGGATAGAAGGACATTGCCAGTACTTCCGGTACCCGTCGGTCTTCCTGGCGGTGAATCATCGCATCCCAGATAAATTTGCGAGACGAGGCCCAGGCGAAGTCCCGCACGTTGTCTGCCTTGAACACCCAGGTCCGCGTGCCGACGCTCGCTTCTTTTTCGTTTTCCGCGGCTTCCTCCGGCGTAACGATGAACAACGGCCTGTCGGCACGTCGAGCCTGTGCAAGGCGCTGGCGCTGCTCTGAACTCAGCACGTCCGACGCATTTTGCAATTCACCGCTGGCCGAAACGATGTGATCGGATGGCACGGTAATGGCGACCTTGTAATCACCGAATTCCAGCGTGAACTCGCCGCGCCCGATGAAGGCCTTGTGCTGCCAGCCCATGTAGTCGGTATAGGCGGCCAGTCGCGGAAACCATTGCGCGATGAAATAGATGTAGCTGTCGGTTTCGGGAAAATGCTCGAAGCCGCTGCGCGCGCCGATTCGCGGGTTGTCCACTATATAAAAGGACCAGTCAATGGAGAAGCTGGTGCGTGCTCCGGGCGCAAGTGGCTCCGGCAGGTCGATGCGCATCATCGTGTCGACGATCGTGTGCGGCATGGCTCGGCCGCGCGAGTCGGTGACTTCGCCGATTTCGAAACCGTAAGGCTCATCGCGGCTTGCCTGTTCGCGCGCCAGTTCGCCGAAAGTAATGACGTCGCGGTTTTTCTTGTCGAGGATTGCCGTTGGGTCCGTAGCGGTACGCGTCTTGTTCTCGAGCGAATCGCGGCGAAAACGGTTCTGGTCCAGCTGTATCCACAGGTAGCGCAGCGTGTCCGGGGAATTGTTCGTGTATCGAACGGTTTCCGATGCCGTAATGTGGCGACGCTTTTCGTCGAGCACCACTTCGATGTCGTAGTCGACCCGCTGCTGCCAGTACAGCGGCCCCGGCGCGCCGGACGCGCTGCGGTAGACATTGGGCGTCGGAAGGTCGACATCGAGCTGGCGGAATGCGTCGTAGAAATCGCCCTTGGTCTGGCGTATGGCATCCGCTTGAGCAACCAGTGGCAGCGCCAAAGTGAATATCGTTACGGCGAAAAGTCGTTTCATCTTTGCGTGATCCGGGTTCGGCTAACCGGCGGCTAATGTATCATCCTGTTCCTGTAAGCCGAAATTCGATAACGATTCATCAGGCGGAGCGCGCAAATGAGTAAGAAACCGGAAAGCGTTTCGCTGGTTCTTGGCAGCGGCGGTGCGCGCGGCCATGCGCACATTGGCGTCATTCGCGCCATCGAAGAACGAAAGCTCAGCATTCGCAGCATTGCAGGCACTTCAATGGGCGCGGTCATCGGCGGCATCTATGCGGCTCAGGAGCTCGATACCTATATCAAGTGGGTCATGCAGCTGCGCAAGAGCGACGTGGTCAAGTTGCTCGACTTTTCCTTTACATGGACATCGATATTCAAAGGCGAGCGCATCATCGAAGTATTGAAGCAACTGATTGGCGACCGGCAGATCGAAGAGCTGCCGATTGCGTTTACGGCCGTCGCGACCGCAATAGAAGAGCAACGCGAGGTGTGGCTGAACAAGGGCTCGCTGTTTACCGCGATCAAGGCCTCGACCGCGGTGCCCGGCGCATTTTCTCCGGTAACGATCAACGGCCGTATCCTGGTCGATGGCGGACTGGTGAACCCCATCCCCATTGCGCCGACGATGAATGACGCCACCGACGTTACCATCGCCGTCAATCTGAGCGGCATAACCGATCACTTCGGTCCGGCCGAAGAAGCGACGCCGGAAAAACCGAAAAAGGAAGACCAGAGCTACCGCGCGGCGATCGGCCGATTCGTCAGCAACCTGCTGGAGAGCGACGATGAGCCGGACGAGCCGCCCGGCGCGGTCGATCTGCTGACCCAGTCCATCGATGTCATGCAGGGCTCGATCGCGCGCCTGAAACTCGCTGCTTATGCGCCGGACATCGTGGTCGACGTGCCACGCGACGCCTGCAGTTTTTTCGAATTTCATCGAGCCGAGGAGATGGCGGACATCGGCTATCGAAATACCGTCAAGGCGCTGGACAAGGCGCGCCTGTAGCAACAGGGATTTTCGACGTCGCGCAAAGCATGCGGGTCGCCGTTAGTTTCCGCCGTATTTGCTTTGCGTGTGGCCCGATGCCACAGTTTGCAGACAAAAAAATCCGGGAGCTATTGTGAAAAATCCAGTTCGTATTCTTGTGGTTTTGGCTTGCTTTTCCGTGGCAGCTTCCTGCAGTCGCGAATCGGCAGACTCGCGTGATGCGGCAACGAAAATGCCTGCGGCCGACCTTGTGCTGCGCGGCGGCAAGGTAGCCACTGTCGATCCGGCGCTGGGTAACAGGCAGGCGATAGCGGTCACTGGCTATCAGGTCACCGCAGTCGGCAGCGATGACGAGATAGCGGCCTACATCGGACCCGAGACGAAAGTCGTCGAACTGGACGGACGCTTCGCCATGCCCGGCTTCATTGAGGGGCATGGTCACTACCTGGGCCTCGGGCGTGCCAAGCAAATCCTCGATCTGCGCAACGTGAAGAACTGGCAGGAAGTGGTGACCATGGTCGCCGGCGCCGTCGACAAGGCGAAGCCCGGCGAGTGGATTTTCGGCCGCGGCTGGCACCAGGACAAATGGGACAGCGTGCCGGCGGATGCCGTCGACGGCGTGCCGCGAAATGACACGCTGAACGCCGTTTCGCCCGACAACCCGGTGTCGCTGGGACACGCCAGCGGCCATGCTGCTTTCTTCAACGATGCCGCCCTTGCGGAAGCGGGCATAGACAAGGACACGCCCGATCCGCCGGGTGGCACGATCGTGCGCACGCCGCAAGGCAAACCGACCGGCCTTATGCGCGAGACGGCGCAGCGGCTGCTGAACGATGCCGTCAATGAATACAACAGTCGTATGTCACCGGAGGAAGCCGAACAGCTCGACCGCGATCGCGTGATGCTGGCGGCCGACGAAGCGCTGCGCCACGGCGTCACCAGTTTCCACGATGCCGGCGCCAATTTCGCGACGATAGACTTTTTCAAGAAACTGGAAGACGAGGGCAAGCTGCCGATTCGGCTGTATGTGATGGCCCGGCGGGAATCGAACGAAGTCATGGCGGAAGCATTGCCACACTATTTAATGGTGGCTGAAGGCAATGACTTTCTTACCGTTCGATCAATCAAACGCCAGATCGACGGCGCGCTAGGTGCCCATGGCGCATGGCTGCTCGAGCCCTATGTCGACTTGCCGTCGTCTGACGGCCTTGTGCTGGAGACCGTCGAAGATATCGAAGGCACAGCCGAAATTGCCGTGCGTCACGGCTTTCAGGTCAACACGCATGCGATCGGCGATCGTGCCGTGCGCGAAACGCTCGATCTTTACGAGCGTGTCTGGAAAAGGCTGGGTGTCGATGGCAAGCCGCTGCGCTGGCGTATCGAGCATTCGCAGCACATCGATCCGGTCGATGTGCCGCGCTTCGGCGAACTCGGAGTCATAGCTTCAGTGCAGGCCATCCACGGCACATCGGACGGCCCGTGGATTCCGACGCGACTGGGCGAAGAGCGCGCTGCGGCGACGTCCCAGCCGTGGCGCGACCTGATCAAGACCGGTGCACTCATTACCAACGGCACGGACGTGCCCGTCGAGCCTATCGACGCGATCGCTTCGTATTATTCTTCCGTGTCGCGCATGATGATCAACGGCAGGAAATTTACGCCTGAGCATTCGATGACGCGCGAGGAAGGCCTTGCCGCCTACACATTGAACAATGCAATCGCAGCATTCGAGGAAGACGTCAAAGGCACGCTTACCCCAGGCAAGTACGCGGACATCGTGGTGCTGTCGCAGGACCTGCTGACCGTCGACGAAGAGAAAATTCCTCAGACGACGGTCGACATGACGATCGTCGGAGGCGAGATAAAGTACACGCGCAAGTAGGCCCCGGCCCGGCAAACAGGATAGTTGTGATGCCAGTGGCAGTCCGCCGCCTCCGGAACGTTTAGAATCGCCGCATTATGAAAACAGTCATCGCCCTGATGCTGGCGCTCGCCGTCCTGAGCGCGAATGCGCAAGAACACACCGACTATTCGAAAAAGGCCGGAAAACGCGTCGGTGTTTTCAGGAGTGAAGCGCTGAATTATCAGCTCGACCTGAGCGACCTGCCGTATACCTATATCAACTTTACGAAGCAGGTCCCTGAGGCCAGTTTCGCCGGCATGCAGTTCAATCCGAGCGTGATTTCGATGGTTATTGCAGAGGATGTTGGAGTCATATTCTCTGCCGGGCAATACGCCGAGCTGGTACGCAGCGCGATGACCAGCCGGCTGGAAGGCGACGAGGATGTGGAGGTTTCGGATTTTCGCGACCTTGGTGAGCGAACCGCCGGCGATCGGCAGGCGCACCAGGTAGCGATTTTCGGCACCGCCGAATCGGAACCGGTCATTTACGTCGTCTCGACGCTGGTCGACCGGACGCGCGCCTACCAGGTCCTGACATTCGGCACGAACCAGCCGGAAGATGTCGTAGTCGAAGCGGCCAACGCCTTTCTCTCTGCTTTTTCCATCGTCGATACCGAGGCCATGCAGGTTTCGGCAGAACGCACCCGGCCGGTCGACGACTATCGGTCGCAGACTTTCGGCTATCGCTTTCGTACCGATAGCCGGGACTGGTTTTCCTGGGCGGATCTCGTGAAGGATTACGAGAGCGCGGATATCGGCGCACTGTCATCCAAAGGCTATGGCACGATCGTGTTGCCGGTCTGCTGGAACGGTGCGGCGCCGCCGGAGAATGCGGTTTTCAGCGTCTTCATGAAGCAGTTCGGCGAGGACTATCCGAGTGATTTCATCAAGGAAGAGCAACCGGTCACCAAGGGCGATGCGTCCGGCCGACTGTTCATCGGGCGGGACAACGTCGACGGCGAGGACTACGACTACTACCTGTGGGTCGTTGCGAATGCGAACTGTGCCTATACGCTGGCGGCCTGGGCTCCCGCCAAAGACAAGAAAGCCGGCAAGGAATTGCGGCAGTTGTGGTCCGATTTCGACGTCGAAAAAAATCCGGCCGCTCTGAGCAACTATTACGCTGAAGATAAGGAACGACGTGTCAACGCATTTCTGCTGAACGGATTCGGCCTGCACTATTTCGAAGCGCGGGCCTATCGCGACGCTTATCGATTTTTCTCCCAGGCATCGGACCTTGATACCGACGACGAAGCCTACGTCGTCAATGCTCTGCGTGCGCTTGTCGAAATCGAGGCGTTTCACGAGGCGGCCGAGTGGTTGACGCCAAGGCTTGCTGCATTCGCTGACAACAAGGTTGTACAGAGCTGGGACGCCTGGCTCGCCTATCAAACCGATGATGCCGCAAAGGCAATGCGCGTTTACGAAGGCCTGTTTGCCGCCGGCTATCGTGATGACGACGATTTCGGCGTTTACCTCACGATGCTTGCCGATGCGGGGCTTTGGGACGAACTCGACGGCGAATTTGCGGCATACACGGCGGCAGGCGGCAGTGAATCGACACAGGTGCTAAAAGCGCGGCTCCTCAGCCGCCGCGGACGACACGAGGACGCGCTTGCGGTGCTGGACCAGGTTACCAAAGGCCGACCGTTCGATGCCGACATGGTTTACGAACGCATCGGCATCGTATACGAGATGGACAACCCGGCCGAAGTACTTCGCCTGGCCGAGCTGCTGATCGAGAACGGTTATCGTTCGCTGCAAAGCTACTACTACAAGGGCGATGCCGAGTTCCAGCTGCGCTGGTACCAGAAAGCGCGCGAGTCGTTCGAGAGAGCGCAAAGCTATTCGCCGACGAACGCCAACATCAAGGAGTACCTGGACGCTATCGACCAGATGCTTGGCGAGGGCGAGAACGCCAGCATCAGTGTGCCGATCGATGTCGTGCCACTATCGAAAGACTTGCAGAAGATGTTTTCCTCGTCGGCAGCCGGCAGTGCCGACGACGGCTTTGGTGCTGTGTATGCCAGCAGAATCACTGGCTATCGATTCGACGAGAGCGAGTCTGTCTCACAGACGCAGTACCGCAAGATCCGCATCCTCGACGACAACGGTATCAAACAGTTCAGTACGCTGGAATTCGATTTCGATCCGGCATTCGAACAGCTTTACGTGAACAGCATCGTCGTCCGGGACGGCGATGGCAAGGTCCTTGCCGAGGGTGAGCGCAACGCCTACTACGTGACCAACAGTGACAACAGTTACGAAGCGAGCACGGAAAAGACCGTGCACATTCCGGTGCCGAGCCTGGCGCGCGGCGTAACGATCGAAGCGATAGTTTCGAAGACAGTATCGGTGGAGAAAGGCACGTTTCCACTGGAGGTCGTCTACCTGTCCACGGATCGGCCTATCGAATACAGCGCGGTATTTGTCAGTGGTGAACAGAAGCCGTTGCAATACCAGAGCAACGGCGTCGGTGCGCCGAGAAAGAGCGGCGCGACCCTCATCTGGGAAATGAGGAATCCCGCGCCCTATCGCTGGGAACCGTTGCAACCTTACTTCGACCAGATACTACCGTGGGTCTACTTCGGTACCGTCAGCAAGGACTGGCGGGAGGCGGGCATCGCGTATCTCGACAAGATCCGCGACAAGCTCGACATATCGCAGGTAGAGGAGCGCGCGCGTCGCATGGTCGATGGGGTCGACGACACGCAGCGCAAAATCGAGATCCTGAGCGCGCATGTGCAAAACGAAATTCATTACGAAGCCATCGAGTTCGGACGGCGCGCATACATTCCCAAGACGGCACGCGAGACAATGCGCGATCGCTACGGCGACTGCAAAGACCATTCGGTGTTGCTGTATTCCATGCTTCAATCCGTAGGCATCCCGGCATCACTCGCTTTGGTCAACCTCAACGAACAGGTGATAGCCGAGCTGCCCAACGTCGATCAGTTCGACCACATGATCGTTGCGGTCGAAGTTGACGGCGGCCGTCACTTCATCGACCCGACGGACAAGGACCTGCGGCTCGGTAAGTTGCCGCCGCGTTCGATGGCCGGAAACTTCGCTTTGCTGCTGGACGAGCAGCCGGCGCTGGTGAAGATCCCGGGGTACGAATCCGGGCTCGTCGGCTTGAGCATCGAGCGCACGGTCGAAGCCGTTTCGGCCGAAGAGATCAAAGTGACGGAAGCCGGCCGATTCTCCGGCTACCAGGCTGCGGAGTTGCGCGGCCAGCTGCGAGACATCGAGTCGTCGGAAATGCAGGCGTCACTTCAACGCTGGGTGGCGAGCCGTTATTCCGATGCGGAAGTCACAGAGGTGTTCGTCGATAATGTGTTCGACGCAAGTTACGATCTTATCGTGGAGTTGCAATACACGATGCCGGTCGATGATGACGGAACTTTCGACCTGCCGGGATTCATGGAGAGTTACTACCTCGAATTCGAACGGGTTGCCGATCGTCGTTTCCCGTTCCAGCAGGTGTTCCCGTTACGCGTGTCTGCGGTAACGTCACTGAAGGCACCGGAAGGGCGACAGATAACGATTGCCACGAAGAAGCCCGACGAGGACGAGTCACGATTCGGCAACTGGCAGCGGCAATTGAAACAGGGAGCAGATGCCTGGGAGATTCGTTTCGACTACGTCGCCGACGAGTCACGTTTCGACGCGGGAGATTACAAAGCGTTCGCCGAATTTCACCGCAAGCTTGTCGATGCCATCGAGCAGCCACTGATCCTGCAGTAGCAGCTACGACGAACTGCCGCCGAATTCGCTTCCTATTTCTGGCAGCGATAAAGATCGCCATACGCCGGCGCTCCATCGCTACTGAACTTTCCTGTCGTTCCATGCACGATGATCATGCCGCCCTTGCTGCGGCAATCTGCCTTGTAGGCGAAAAACTTTGATCGCCATTCGAAATCGCGATACTCGCGCGCCTCGATCTGTTCCTCCGTCACCGCAGCACAGCCCGCCAGAAAAGCAACGCTTGCCAATAAAGCGCTTGATTTCATTGTTTTTTCTCCACTTACTTCAATTGCCAGTTCGCGCAGCAGACGAAACGACAACGTTTCCGCAGAGTCATGATTTAGATGCATCGGGCCGGAGATTGGTCTAGATCGCTTTGGAATAAGGTATAAACTTATACGAAACGAGCGTTACTAATTCAGGGGGACAATCGTGATTCAGTTTCAATTGAACGGCGAGACCGTTACATCGGAGAGTCCGTCCGATACTCCGCTTCTGTGGGTTATCCGCGACGAGATGAAGTTGAAGGGCACGAAATTCGGTTGCGGCATTGCGCAATGCGGCGCTTGTACCGTGCATCTGGATGGTACGGCGATTCGATCCTGCGTCACGCTGCTGAGTACGGCGGAGAATCGCTCCGTTACCACGATCGAAGGACTGAGTTCGGCCGAAGGCAAGGCTTTGCAGTCGGCCTGGGTCGACGAGCAGGTTCCGCAATGCGGCTACTGCCAGTCCGGGCAGATCATGCAGGCGGCGGACCTGCTGTCGCGCATACCAGAGCCCGGCGACAAGGACATCAACGAGGCGATGAACGGCAATCTCTGTCGCTGCATGGCGTATTCGCGGATTCGCAGTGCGATAAAGAGCGCGGCGAAAGGCAGGGAGGTGTAATCATGGTCATGCCACAGCGAAAAATTCCAATCAGTCGCCGTACGTTTCTCGCCGGCACCGTCGGCACCGGACTGGTGATGGGTCTCGGCACCGTGTTGCCGGGCTGCAGCCGCAAACAAGCGGCGGAGGAAATTGCAGCGTCGGGCGCGAGCCGTATTTTTTCGCCCGCCGTATGGTTCGAGATAAACAGCAGCGGTGCAGTACTGATCAACATAGCCAAAGCGGAAATGGGCCAGCACGTTGGCACGGCGCTCGCGCGTATCGTTGCCGATGAGCTCGGGGCCGACTGGTCCAGGGTCTCGATCAGGCACGTCGATACGGATCCGAAGTGGGGCTACATGGTCACCGGTGGTTCGTGGTCCGTCTTTACCTCGTTCGCGATGTTGTCGCAGGCCGGCGCGGCCGGCCGAACCGTGTTGATCGATGCGGGTGCGAAGCTTCTCGGTGTCGAAGCGGCGGATTGCCGCGCGGTCGGTGGCAACGTTGTCGCCGGGGACAAGAAAATTTCCTTCGCCGATATTGTCGCAAAAGGCGATATCAGTCGCAGCTTTACCGACGAAGAACTCGCGGCCATGCCGATCAAGCCGGCAGCCGATCGGGATCTCATTGGCAGGAAGAGCGCGGCGCTCGACGTTCCGGAAAAGTCGAATGGCAAAGCGGTCTACGGGCTCGATACCGAATTACCGGGCATGGTGTACGCGCACCCGATGATTCCGCCGACACGCTATGGAAGCACTATCGGGTCGATCGATGACAGCGCAGCCAGGGACGTTCCCGGTTACCTGCAAACCCTGCGGCTGACCGATCCGGGCGAAGTCCTGCAGGGCTGGGCGGTCGTCATCGCCGAGAGTTTCCCGAGCGCGATGAAAGCGGCGAAGGCCGTCAAAATAGATTGGCAGGCTGGACCGACCGCAAAGGTCAGTGAGGCCGACATCATGGCCGAAGGCGCGAAGATAGCGGCGGATCCGGCGAGCGGTGTGCTGGTCGTCAACGACGGCGATGTCACCGCGGCGCGCGCATCGGCGGCGAAAAACCACAGCGCGATTTACCGCACCAGCACGGCGTTGCATTTCACGCTGGAACCGCAGAACGCACTGGTCGAGTATGTCGACGGCGTGTACCACATTCACTCCGGTAACCAGTGGCAATCGCTGATTGTGCCTGTGCTCGCCAAATCGCTCGGCGTAGCGGAAGCGAACATCATGATTCACCAGTACTATCTCGGCGGCGGTTTCGGCCGGCGCCTGTTCGGCGACCAGATGATTCCGGCGGCGCTCGCCGCGCGCGAACTCGGTCGGCCGGTCAAGCTGGTGTTCCCGCGAGCCGAGGACAGTCGCTTCGATTGCGTGCGTTCTGCGTCGGTCGCGAAATTCGATGCGTCGTTCGACAAGAGCGGCAAGCTGACAGGCATTGAACATGCGGCCGCGGCCGGCTGGCCGACGCTCGCGATGGCGCCCGGTTTCCTTGGCGACGGCATCGATGGCAAAGGCAAGTTCGATCCGTTTTCGATCAGCGGCGCCGATCACTGGTACACACTGCCGGCGCATCGGGTGCGTGCTATCAACAACGAGCTGGCGCAGAAAACCTTCCTGCCGGGCTGGCTGCGTGCCGTCGGCTCCGGCTGGATGGGCTGGGGTGTCGAGAGCTTCATGGACGAGGTCGCCGCATTGAGCGGCGAAGATCCTGTTGCGTTTCGGCTTGCGCGACTGGACGCGGCGGGCAAGAACGCGGGCAGCGCGCCCAATTCGGTGGGCGGTGCATTGCGCCTCGCCGCGGCGCTCAGGGATGTCGCGGAACGCTCCGGCTGGGGAAAGAAGCTGCCGGCCGGCGAGGGCATGGGCGTTGCGGTGAGTCACGGCCAGGAACGCAACATGCCGACCTGGACCGCCTGCGTGGCGCACGTTGCCGTCGACAGCAAAACGAAGAAAGTCACGGTCAGGAAAATCTGGCAGACGATCGACTGCGGCACCGTGGTGCATCCCGATGGCGCGATGGCGCAGGCCGAAGGCGCCACCTTGTGGGGTTTGAGCCTCGCCTTGCACGAGGGCACGCAATTCGAGAACGGTGAAGTGAAGGATCGTAATCTCGATACCTATTCGCCTTTGCGAATGGCCGATGTGCCGGAACTCGACATCCGTTTCATGGAAAGCACGGAATTTCCGACCGGCATGGGCGAACCCCCGCTGATTGCGGTGCCGCCCGCAATAGGCAACGCGATCTTTGCGGCGACCGGCAAGCGCATCAGGGATCTTCCGATACGCCTGTGACGCGATTGGTCCAGCACTCAATAACAACAACGGGAATTACGTGAAATATAAAGCTATCAAGCTGGTCAAGCGGCCGGACATTCACATCACGCCGGATGTATTTGAAACGGTGACACTGGAAACAGCGCCGCTCGAAGACGGGCAGCTGCTTTTGAAGCAGACGCACATGTCACTGGATCCGGCGATGAAGGGCTGGATGTCGGCGGACACCGGAAGCTACATACCGCCGGTTGCGCTGGGCGATGTGATGCGATCGAGCGGCGTCGCCGAAGTGGTCGAATCGAAAAACGAGAAGTTTCCCGTCGGCACGCGCGTATCCGGACTGATCGGCTGGACGGAATACGCTGTGAGTAACGGCCAGGGGCTGCACAAGTTGCCGCCCGAAATCCCGGCGGAAGCCGTGTTGTGCGTGCTGGCCCTGCCGGGATTGACCGCATACCAGGGACTGGTCGAGATCGGCAAGCCGAAAGCCGGCGAGACGCTGGTCGTATCCGGCGCCGCCGGCTCGGTCGGTTCGATGGTCGGCCAGATTGCGAAAGCGGAAGGCCTGCATGTGATCGGTACGGCGGGTACCGATGACAAATGCCGCTGGTTGGAAGACGAGCTCGGATTCGACAAGGCAATCAACTACAGATCCGAAGACCTCGCAAAACAATTGCGTGGCGCAACGCCCGACGGCGTCGATATCTATTTCGAAAACACGGGAGGCCCGGTGCAGCACATCGTGTTCGGTCGCATGAACGCGCATGGGCGCATCATCGTTTGTGGCATGATCGCCGACTACAACACCGACAAACCGTCACCCGGTCCGAACTGGCTGAACATCATCCGCAAGCGGCTGACCATCCAGGGTTTCACGATGCCCGATCACTGGGACAAGGTGCCGGCGATGACCGCTAAGCTTTCGGCGTACTTCATGGCGGGCAAGCTCAAATACCGTGCGCACAAACTACAGGGCCTGGAGAGCGCAATCGAAGGTATCAACCTCTTGTTCACCGGCGGCAATACCGGAAAGCTTATGGTGGTGTTGTAGGAGCCTGCATTGCAGGCGACAGCGAACTACAAACCGGAACCGATTTTCAACACCTTCGCCCCTCGCACCGATTCTCGTTTCAACGACACCAACGCCTCATTGGCATCCGCAAGCGCGTAGACTCTGATTTCCGGCCGAATCGGAATCTCTGCAGCGAGCGGCAGGAATTCGGCGATGTCCTGGCGAGTAATGTTTGCGACCGATTTGATTTCACGTTCCATCCACAGATGCTCGTGATAAGACAGCTTCAGGAGCGCCGACTTGTCCGCGTCTTCCTTTCGTATCGCATTGATAACGAGGCGACCGCCGGGTGCGAGATTGGCAAGCGCCGACACGAGCGGTGTCCATGCCGGCGTCGTGTCGATAATCGCATTAAGCATTGCGGGCGAGCGTGACTCGATAGCGCCGGCCCAGTCGGCACCCAGTTCGGTGGCGAATTTCCGACTTTCCGCGTCCCGCGCGAAAACGTAAATTTCACTTTTCGGATACAGATGCCGGGCAAGTTGCAGCACGATATGCGCCGAGCCGCCGAATCCGCTCAGGCCGAGGCGGTCGCCATTCTGCAGCGCGCAGAGACGAAGTGCCCGGTAGCCAATCGCGCCGGCGCATAGCAACGGCGCCGCTTCTTCATCGCTGAATAGATGCGGAATCGGGTAGGCGTAGTTTTCGTTGACGGTCATGAACTCGGCATAACCGCCGTTCACGTCGCGGCCGGTGGCCACGAATTTGCCGCTCAGGTTTTCTCCATCGCTTCCATCCGACGAATGAATCCAGCCGACACCGACCCGATCGCCCGGTTGAAAACGTTTCGCTGATGCGCCGACACTGTCGACCCGGCCGACCACTTCGTGACCGGGAACGACGGGCAAGCTGGGTGGCGCCGTTCGACCCTCGATCTCGTCGAGTTCGGTGTGACAGACGCCGCAGGCAGATACCGCGATGCAGATCTCACCGGCGCGAGGCACAGGCTTTGGAATGTCTGCTTCGCGCAAGGGACGATCACAGGAGTCGACCGAAACAAGCTGCTCGAGTAGCATGGCTTTCATGCTCACATTGTAGCAATCGCTCTAATCAACCCGACTCCGAAGATGTACCTACGGCCGTATGCAGCGATACAATTTGTCGGAACCTACCGGCGAGTGGCCGGATCTGTAGGAGCCTGCATTGCAGGCGACCTTTTGAGTGAGCACATTGCGAAAGGCCAGATACAATAGATCAGAACAATAAAGTCAGCGCCCGTAGCTCAGCTGGATAGAGTACTGCCCTCCGAAGGCAGGGGTCACAGGTTCGAATCCTGTCGGGCGCGCCATTTTTCCCCTTTTTCTTCAGATGGTTACGAACGGCCCTCCTGTACCGTTTTCGTTTGATTCTCAAATTGTGGGAGATTTGTGGGACGGGCAACGCGCAGCACGGTGTTAGGTCGTCGAGTGCATATACGTTCGGCCGCCTCGATGAGCCGAGCAATATCCGGCGCTGAGTAATGCGTCGTCATTCGTTCGGACTTGTGTCCCAATAAGTCTTGACGATCTTCAAAGCTCACACCAGCCGCGCGGAGCCTATGCCCAAATGTATGACGTAAGTCATGCACCCTGACATTCGGCAGACCGGCACGCAGCCTGGCCCGTTTCCACCCGGAGTTGAGAATGGTTTTCCTCGGGTTTCCCCGGTAAGTGAAAACGAATTCTCGATGCTTGCCCCGTTGCTCGTCGACAACACGTCGCGCAATAGAGTTGAGCACAACGACTCGTTCCTGACTGTTCTTGGTCTGGAACTCGTCGTTGCTTGGCAGAATAAACACACTTGTGCCAAGCTCGGGCACCTGCACTTCCCAGTTCCATCTGAGCTGACACACTTCCTGTTTCCTGCAGCCGGTATTCACCTTGTACAAGGCGATACGCTGTAGGTGTGCCGGTAACTCCTTGAACAAGCTATCCTGCTCTTCCCAGCTTAGAGGATAAGGCTTTCTTGCTGGTCCCTGTTCCATCTCAATCAGTGGCGGCACGTCCAGCCACGACATGCCATTGTCGTGTCGCCACACCCTCGCGGCGAGATTCAGTATCCGTCGAACACAGCTCAACTCTTTATTGATGGTACCGGCTGAGACACCGTCCGAGCGACGGGACCTCCGGTACTTCGCGAGCGTATCGTTGTGAATACGATCGAGCCGGAGATCCCCGATGTGGGGCATGGCTCGATCGAAGGCGTGAATGTATCTCTCGGTACTCTTCTTGTGCTGGTTCTCATCGAGATACTTTATGGCTGCTTGCTGAAACGTCCGTGTCGGTCGAATGCCGTAGACCATGGCATTGCGAATCTCGTTCAAGCGGAACGCTAGGTAGTGTTCCGCCTCCGCGAGGTTAGTCGTGCCACAGCTTTCCGCCAATCTTCCGTATCCTTTGATTTTCTTGTCAATCCACCAGTTGTGGCCTCGTCTGTAGAGGCCCGGTGATCTTCTGCGTCCCATATCTTGCTCCTTTTGGCGGGACGCCCGTTGCGGGAGACATAGTCCTCCACCCAGGCGTCCAGTTCAAGGCGGTCGAAGGCGATACCCTGCCGACCGATAGGAATACTTGTGAGGCATTGCCGAACCTCGGCATTGAAGCGATTACGATCCATACCGAGGTAATAGGGCGCGTCGCGCAGACGAATGAATCGCGGCAGAAGAGCCCGCGTTGCTGACATTCCCCGGTCTGTTAGTTTGCTAGTCATTGACCCGCGCCTCGATTCGCCGGCGGGATCGGCTCAAGCGCCGGCCGGCCGGCTTTGAGCGCACCACGCTCACCGTTCGGCCTGACCCACGGCCCGTCCAGCCGCTCGATCCAGCCGTCGTGATCAAGCGCAAGGACCAATAACCGCACGGTCAGCCAGTGCCGGTAACGCGTACCGCTGGCATGCTCATTAGTGCGTTCCACCAGATACCAACGCAGGTGCTTCAATTGCCATTGGTAGGGACCGACCTGCCAACGGCGCCAGATGGTCTGGGCGATGTATCCGCTTCGGGCAAGATGCTGGCGCAGCGTGCCGCGTCTTGATCCTGGCAATCGTTTTGCCAGCAGCGACCGGGCGATGCGCGCTGCTGCCCGTTGATTTGCCGGCCGGCTCATCGGGCACCGCCGATGTAGGAGGCGATCGCCTCAATGCGTGCATGGCCGAGTTCCTGTGCGATGGTCTGTCGTGCCGCACGATCTGTATTGCGATCGGCTAACTGCCTGCTAGCCATTACCGGCGCGACTGACCCAGTCAACTGCTTGTAGCGCTCGCAGGCGTAAGCGGCGCGCAGGTCATGAATCTTCTTCAGGCCGAATTCATCTCTGACCGAGGCCCAGACATGATGGATGTGCGAGTACCACTGTTTCCAGGTGAGGTGGGACGGAATAAGATTACGTCCCGATCCCTGAGCCCTGGCCGCTCGCACCAGGCATCCAATCGCGGCGCCCGAGACCGGGACCCAGCGATCCACCCGATTGCCCCGGCCGCCTTTGGTGCCGGCCGTGATATTGACCGCACCGTGTCTCTTGACCTGCCCCAACGCGACCCGTGCATTAAGCAGGGAGGCTTCCTTGAGACGCAGCCCCAGTGCCCGGGCGACTTCGACGGTGGCCGCGACCCGTTCGTGCCCGTTCTGGCGCAGTTGATCGGCACACTGGCGCACGACCTTTTGATCGAGACCCGCCGGCTGCTCGGTTCGTATTCGTGATCGTTGGCCGACAAACTCGACTGGCGCAACGCGAATCTGCCGATCGTCGCGCATCGCTTCCAGCACCACGTTGACCGACGACAACAAGTTCTGTGCGTAGGCCGGGGACATGCCGGCATCGACCTTGTCCCTGAGTGATTGTCCGTAGTCCTGAACAACATCACTATCAACCGCCCGTGCATCGCATATACCGCGCTCGTCGCGACACCAGGTAACGAACCGTCGCCAGCGCTCGGTGTGACCGGTGACTGTCCCATAGTGTCCATTGCCGTACTGATCCCGCAGCGCCTGCTTGCCGGCCCATTCCATCTGTTTGCCGTAACCAAAGTTACGATGACCACCTGCTTTCTTCATGACGTTCTCCTCTATCCAAATCCGGGTTCTCATTTCGGTTTCTCACTGCGATTCCTGAACTCTGGTGAGTGATAAACCGCGGATCAGCTGGCGGTCACAGCGTGAGTGCCTCATTGCAAGGCCTAAGCAGCGCGATGTGCTGTTGGTTCAATCCCCCTGGTCGTCACACCCCAGAACGACCCCAAGGGTCCGCGGAATCGGGTGTGGGCTGCGCCAGTCAGTCCGTCGACTGGCCGCCGGGCAGGGAGTTTCGACGGCTATGACACCGCGCCTTGGCACGGTCAAAGCCTGTAGCGACGCAGACTTGCGCCAGTTTCAAAAGGCCCGTCTCTGTGCGGCGCCGGGGCGCTCACAAAGACGGGCTGAGTTGCAACAGGGGTTCGACACAGAACATCACTGGGTCACGCATCCGGCATGACGGCAGCAAGTTCGGCGTCGCGTTGTTGCGGCTTTCTAAAGAGTTGCACCAGGAACTGGCGCAATAGAGTTGAAAGGCTGACGCAGGAGCGCTGCCGACTGGGTCAGACTGCCGGTCGAATAGCGACACGAACAGCTGTCTGTCATTAAGAGGGATCGGCGGCTTTCACCGCTGCGCCTGTCGCACGACCCTGTGAGGCGCTTGGGTACTCTGACTCACTGTCAGAGTTTGGGTGTCGTTGGTATACCGCAACGACGACGGTGTTGATGCGAGGACTCTATCGCGTGTCCAAAGGACAAACTAGCGGAAACGGGGGCACGATTTTTGCCCCCGTTTCTACGGAATTTCCCAAGAAACAGAGTCGGGCGGTGCTGTGGCCGGAAGTGAAGATCATCTTTCGTAGTGACGCCTGGCCAGCTTGCAGGGTTTCAATCGGCCGACAAAAAACCTTTCAATTGGCCGCGCCACAGCGAGCCGGCTTCCGCCCAGGCATGCTCGGAAGTTTGACGCTTCCGAGGGCTTCAGAGTACGGTTCCGAGCTATAGCTCCAATTTAGGCCTTGCGCATTCCGGAGAGCACGACCGGCTATTTTCAGGGGGTCACAGATCCGCTGGCCTGATTAGGTTCCGGTATGACCGTGTGACGGACTACGTTGCCAACGACAATAATATCGACGCGATTGATTGGGCGTCAAAACGCCAAACGATTACAGCGGAGCCAATATTACGGGAAGCACAATTTTCGACCCGTACGCCTCGAATCGGAACAAATAACGTCAAACTGCTTCGGGAATTGTCTAGAATGTGTGCCAGAATCATTGGATGTTGAGATGGTCTCGTCAGTTTTCTTTAGGATCGGTACCTAAAGGGAGGCAATAGAAATGAGTGCTATAGACTTTGATGTATTGCGGCGCACACCCGCCTATCCGTTTGCCGAGGCCGCGCACTACCTGAATGTGCCGTACGCTACGCTCCGATCCTGGTGCGTTGGTACGACCTATGGATCGAAAGGCGACAAACACCGGTTTCCAAATGTCATCGATCTGGACGGCGAACCGCAGGACGGTCTGTCGTTCCTGAACTTGGTCGAAGCTCACGTTCTCACAGCGATTCGCCGGCATCATCGAATCCCGCTGCCCAAAGTCCGCCAGGCCTTGGCGTATACAAGCGAGCGTCTGGGTATTGAACGGCCGCTTGCCCACGCCAGTTTTCAAACTGATGGCGTCGATCTGCTCGTCGAAAAACTTGGCAAATTGATCAACGTATCCCAATCAGGGCAACTTGAAATGGCCACGCTTCTTCGTGCCTATTTGAAGCGTATTAAGCGCGATTCATCGGGGTTGCCCGTCAAGCTATATCCGTTCACTCGAATGAGCGTGACGGAAGATGCTCCTGCGCCAGTCGAAATAAACCCGCGTGTAGCATTCGGCCGTCCGGTAATTGTAGGTAGCGCCGTGCCAACAGCCATTCTCGCCGACAGATTCAAAGCTGGCGATACATTGGTCGACTTGTCGAAAGATTATGAAATCTCAAAAGATGCGATCGAAGAAGCAATCCGCTGCGAACTCGATTGCCGAAAAGCGGCTTAAAAAAGCCGTCTTTTATCTCGATGAGAGTATTTACTCGCGAAGCCTGCTAGAGCGAATGAGAGAAGCGGGCGCCAATGTCGAGCATGCTCGCGGGGCGATACCTGCGGGTTCGGAAGATGAGGACTGGCTGTCGGAATGCGGAAAAAGAGGGTGGATTGTGTTGACCCGAGATCAGCGCATTCGCCATCGTCGTTTGGAGCTAAACGCGATTCAAGCTTATGGCGTGGCTGCGTTCTGCTTAATTGTCGGACAAGGAACAGCCGACGAAGTCGCCGATATCATTGAGCCCATGATTCAGAAAATGGTCAATATATCCGTAAGCGAATCAAAGCCATGCCTTTATACGTTTGGTAGAAGTCGCCGACTCAACAAAGTCAAGTTGCGAGGCGCCATCGACAATAATCAAGAATTGTAGGAACGCGTATATGCTTTATAAATAGAGCACCAGTGAACGAGAACGCGATTTTGGTCAGGGATCCACGGATTGAACGGTTAACGCGGCACGGCTCACAAGTATGAGTCTCCGAAAAGCCCGCGGCGATTCACAGTTTACTAGTTTCTACGTCGAGGCTTCAACGCGCACACAGACGGCAGGCACGATTCGGACGCCAAGCGGCAAGTTCTGACCCCTTCTTCGCATTCAATCTGAGCGGCTGCTTTTTCCGAAACCTGCCGTTCGAGTGTCTGCTTTAGGGAAGTGGCGACAGGCTGGAATCGGCCGAGGCTGTGTAAAAAGACGCACTTCGGTTCGACGCTTGTTTTCTTCCTTTGTTGATTTTGAACACAAAAAGGCGAGGTATTTTTACGCCGGCTGCAGTTGCCTCAGGATTTTGTCGGCGCCGAGCACATTAATTGCCCGTTTCATGTTGTACGCCAGTACATGAAGGCTCATTTCGGCTTTTACGTTCGGTAATCGCCTCATTAAGAAGTGCGTCGACCCCATCGACTGCTTCAATGTACTAAAGGGATGTTCCACCAATGCCTTTCTCTGCCGCATCGCAAGCGGGTTTTTCTTTAACTCGATTTCGGCCTTGTCCAGGATGTCTTCGTGCTCCCAGCGCTTGAGGCGTTTTTGTGTGGCGGTGGTGCAGTGTTTTTGTAGCGCACAGGATGAACAGCCGTAGCGCATATATACCCGAAGCGTCTTACCGCTTTCCACACTGTCGAAGCGATACGTCAGACGTTCTCCGGCCGGGCAGACGTACTCGTTGCGCCTGGCATCGTAAGTAAAGTCGGCTTTGGTGTATTTGCCCTTTGCCTTGCGATCGGTGGTGTCCGTCTTCGGCACCAGCGCTGTGATACTGGCGGCATAGCACTCGGCGATGGCCTGTCCCTCGTAGTAACCGGCATCGGCAACCACTGTCAGCGCCTTGGCATTGAGGACCTTCTTCGCCTGCTTGCCCATCTTGTCGAGCTGCTGTCGATCGCTCGTCGCGTTGGTGACCTCGTGGGTAACAATCAGGTGATGCTTCTCGTCCACCGCCGTCTGCACGTTGTAGCCCACGACACTGCCGCCACCGGGCTTCATCATCGAACGCGCATCCTCATCCGTGGTCGACACCTGCTTGTCCGGGTGCACCTCCACCTCGGCTTGCCTGGCTTTAAGTTCAGCCATCTTCGCCTCCATCGAGGCGATCTTCTTCTGCAGCTCTTTGGCGCTGACTTCCCTGATCTCCGGCTCGTCAGCATCCACGGCATCGAGCTTGGCCAGGTACCGGTCGATGTTCTGCTGCGTATTCTGGATCCTGCGTTTAACGCTCTTCCTGGTGTAGTTTTTGTCGCGGCTGTTCACCGCCTTGAACTTGCTGCCATCGATCGCCACCAGCACCCCTGAGAACAACTGCAACTCGCGGCACAGCTCAACAAACTCGAGGCACACCTTGCGGATCGCCTGGCGGTTGTCCTTCCTGAAGCCCGCAATGGTCTTGAACACCGGCATCAGGCGGCCGGTCAGCCAGATGAGCTCCACGTTCCGTTGTGCCTCCCGTTCTAAGCGCCGGCTCGACTGGATGCGGTTCAGATACCCGTAGATGTACAGCTTCAACAGGACCGCGGGATGATAGCCAGGGCGCCCGGTCTCACTCGGCTCCGCTCGCTCAAAGCCTAAATCCAGCAGATCCAGCTTCTCGACGAACGCATCAACAACGCGAACCGCATTGTCCTCGGCGATATAATCATCGAGGCGTTCAGGAAACAGTGTGCTCTGGAATCGGTTCTCACCTTCTATGAAGCGCTTCATTACATTTACCGCACCGCTTAGGTGGGGAAATTATAGCAACGTTTTTACACAGCCTCGGCCGTTCTGAGACGGTCGCTAGGAAGTTAACTGAGAGGCTACTTTACTTCGCATAGCCGTCGGCCGAGAATTCTGAGTTAATATGTCGGCTACTGACCCGAGCGGACGGTCGCATTTTCGTCGGTGCGAGGAGAATAGATGTGCGCGGTATCAGGAGAATCAATAGTTGTGCGCTGATTGTCGCTTCACTTTTTGGAGGCAATAATGTCTTTGCGCAGCAATGGTGACCGTACCCCTGAATTTGAGCATGGGGCGATGTGGGAAATTGAGCATATCAGGCCGCCTCGTTGGCGAACACCGCAGGCGGTTTCTTGCCCAATGATCGGTGCGGCCTGACATGGTTGTAATGTCGTTGCCAATCGTCGATTGTTGATCTCGCGTCGTCGATGTTGGCGAACCAATGCAGATCCAGGCAGTACGCTCGCATCTTGCCGTTGAAGCTTTCAACGAACGCATTCTGCGTTGGCTTTCCTGGTTGGATGAAGTGCAGCTTCACGCCGGCTTTTTTCGCCCAGAAGTACATGGCCTTGGATGTGAACTCCGGTCCGTTATCAACGACGATTGTCTTCGGCAGTTTCCTTGATAGGCGATCCAGCTCCCTGGCAACGCGGTGGCCCGAGATCGAGAAGTCGACCACCTTGAGAACGTACTCGCGGGAGAAATCGTCAACGACGTTGAGCACGCGGAAGCGGCGGCCGTTAGCCAGCTGATCGGAGACGAAATCCATTGACCAGCGCTGGTTGACGGCATCCGGCACCAGCATCGGCACACGCGGCCGGGCGAGCTTCTTGCGCTTCTTGGTGCGAACCTGAAGCCCTTCCTCGCAATAGATCCGGTAGGTCCGCTTGTGATTTTTGACCTCACCTTCGATTACCAGCATGTCGTGCAAGGTCGGGCAGCCGTACTTCGGGTATCGCTCGGCCAGGGTCTTCAGCTGCAACCGCAATCGGGCATCGTCACGACCCTGCAATGGACGCCAGGCCGCCGACCGGGAAAACCCGATAAGCCGGCAGGCACGACGTTCACTGATGCGACGGCTCTTCAAATGGTCAACGGCCCGGCGTCGCTGCGTGGCCGTTACCATTTTCCCTCGACAAGCTCCTTCAAAGCGGCCTTGTCGAGTTCGGCTTCGCCGAGCAGGCGCTTCAGCTTATGGTTCTCCGCCTCGAGCTCACGGAGCCGCTTCGCATCCGACACCTCCATGCCGCCGAACTTGGCCTTCCAGCGGTAAATTGACTGCTCGGATACGCCGTGACGGCGCGATAAATCCGGAGCCGAGGCACCGGCCTCGTGCTCCTTCAGGATCGAAATGATCTTCTCTTCGGAATAGCGCTTGCGCTTCATATCGGGATCTCCTTTGCTTCAAAATACTAGGAAATCCCGCATACCGCATGGCTCGAATTACGGGGGTACGGTCAACGATCTCGATCGACATCGAGAATGCCCGACTCGACCTTCTCGTCGACGAAGTGGAGGTGCAACGTCGGCAGAAGGCGTGGCAGGCACCCGAGCCGCGCATCAAGAAAGGTTATTTGTCGATCTATTCGCGCAACGTCGGTAAGACATCGCGAGGGGCGTCACTCAAGTACGGATAGCACCACTCGGGGAACTGGCCGGGCGGCCCAATCCGGCCCGCCGGATCGCACGACATCGGCAGGGGACGTCCTGGTGGGCTATTTGCCGGCGTCGATGGTCGAGGAAACCGGGTCGCAACCCTGCGGAGAAACGACCGCAGTCCCGACTGCCGGGGGTGCCGCCAGTTTGCGATCGAAAAATCTCAGTATTCGTGATCGCAGGTAGAACAGATATGCCGCGGTTGTAGCATGTCCGGTCGGCAAGGTGATCGACTCCGGACGGCCCATCGCCTCGTAAAGCTCGAGCTGGCTGGAATAGGGCACCGACTTGTCGCGCTTCGCGAGCACCATCAGGATTCGGTCGGCGTTGACGTGAGGTGCGATGGTCAGCGTATCGGTTTCGATTCTCTCATCCAGATAGGCCGCGAGCTGTTCGTCATCGAGGGATAGCTCTTTTTTCACTGCCGTCACCGCTTCCAAAATACGTCGTTCCTTGGAGTTCACGAGTACGTCCGACAGGCTGCCGCCGACAAGGGCGATGGCGGCAACGTCCACTCTCTCATCGAGGGCGGATAGATACAAGGCGTTGAATCCGCCGAGGCTTGCGCCAAACACGCCCAGCCTCGATACATCGAGCTCGGGTCGAGTCTCGGCCCAATCGATGACACGGCGGTGACGCTGAGCGACCTGGCGAATGGACGGCTCCGGGTTCTGCAGGTCGTCCAGAAGTGTCCGGCGCTGCACCGTGTCGACGATAATGACGCCATAGCCCTTCTTTGCAAACAGCGTCGCGAATGGCCGCATCAGGTGTTTCGTTCCGTTGAGGATCGGCAGTAGCAGTACGACGGGTGACACGTCTTGGCCCAGCCGTTCGTAGTACTCGAACGTTATCGGAGAATCGTCCCCGAAATCATCGAGGCCCGCCTCGAAGCTGCCTTCGTAAATGCGATACTTCCGCTTTTCCCTGATCAGCCTCAGGTCTTCAGTGATGGGCGACGGTTGATAGCAGAATCCTGCCAAATACTCTGTCGGCAAAGGCTCCGGTGGCTGGTAGCTCTCCGGGAGCGGTTTGACTGACGCGCACGCAGAAAGGCTACATAGAAATGCGGCGCCAAACAGTACTCTGAAGCTCATTGGCACGTCGCAGTTGGAGTATCAACTCCATTCGTGAGAGACAGCGCGCTGCCGGTATCCACCGTTTCGCCGCTCGCCCTTAGTCGCTGCCTGGCCCGGCGATGGATGGCGCCGCATGCCCATCACTGTAGCGGTAATGCACATCC
>JAOUGX010000103.1 GCA_029865385.1 Gammaproteobacteria bacterium | reverse complement strand
CCAGGAGCAACGGCTGTCCGAACTGGAACGGGCGCTGACCGGCCAGCAGGCGCAAATGACGCGACTGGAGCAGCTTTGCCAGTCGCTGATCGACAGAATTCGTTCGATGGCCGACGCGGCGCCCGCCGGACCTGCCGGCGACGAACGCCCGCCGCACTACTGATCTTTGACGCCGCCCGGACTGTGGCGCTGTTGGGGTATATTGTGCCGGGCCGGACCGCGGCCACGATTCAGCCAGGGAGTTTCCATGTCGAAGGTTTGCAGATCGTTTGTCCTGCTTTGGCTTTCCGCCGTGACTTTGGCGGCTGTTGCGCAGGACGTCTACGTACCCGCAGAACTGGAACCCTGGAAACGCTGGGTACTGCATGACAAGGACTATCGCGATTGTCCGTTCATTTTCAATCGGGCGGCCAGCGGGCGCGACGACTACCTCTGTGCATGGCCCGGAACTCTGTCGATTAGTGCAAACGCCAATGGCGCCTCGTTTTCCCAGGCGTGGACTGTTTACGCGGACCAGCAATGGGTAAGTCTTCCGGGTGACAGCAGGGTATGGCCGGAAGAGGTCCAGGTCGACGGCCGTACGTCAAGCGTCGTGCTTCGTGACGGCTTGCCGACGCTGAGGCTCGGCCCGGGCCGGTACACGGTCAGCGGCCGATTCGTCTGGGAGCAACGGCCGCAGACGCTGGCCATTCCGAGCCAGAGCGGATTGCTGACGCTGACTGTCGACGGGCGGCGCGTTGCCAGGCCCGATCGAAATCAGGCCGGCGTCTGGCTCGGCGAACGCAGCCAGGGCAAGGCGGAGCAGAACTCGCTGCAGGTGCAGGCTTATCGCTTGCTCTCCGACGACGTGCCGTCGCGGCTCACGACACTGCTTACTATCGATGTGTCCGGAAGTGTTCGCGAGGAATTGTTCGGACCGGCGCTGCCGGGCGGCTGGACGCCGTTGTCGATCGATTCCGAATTGCCGGCCAAACTCGAGCCGGATGGCAGCATTCGTTTGCAGCTTCGCCCGGGGCGCTGGCAACTCGGCGTGATGGCACGGGCCGACGGTGTCATGAACGAAGTGGCGATGCCGGTGCCGAAAGCCAATATGCCGGGCGACGAGATCTGGAGTTACCGCTCGAACGACAAACTTCGCGTTACCGCGGTCGAGGGATCGAACCCGGCGGATCCGGACCAGGTCGGAGTGCCGGGCGAGTGGCAGGAGCTGCCGGCATTTCGCATGCAACAGGGCGACACGCTGACCCTCAGCGAGCGGAGCCGCGGACGGGTCGCTGCCGACAATCGCCTGCAGATCGACCGCCAGCTATGGCTCGACTTCAATGGCGATGGCTTTACCTACGCGGATAAAATCAGCGGCGAGATGCGCAGCGAATGGCGCCTGAACATGGCGGCACCGTTCGCCTTGCTGAATGCGACGGAAGCCGGCGAGAACCTGTTGATTACGCGCAGCGGCGCAGACGCGCCGAGCGGCATCGAAGTGCGTCAGAGCAACGTTGAGCTGGAGGCATTCGGCCGGCTGGAAACGCGGGGCGAGTTTGCGGCCGCGGGCTGGGACTCGCGCGTCGAGAGCATGGATATCACGTTGAACCTTCCACCCGGGCACCGACTGTTCGCGGCACCCGGCGTCGACAGCGCCGACGGCAGCTGGATCAGCCAGTGGCAGCTGCTGGATTTCTTCGTGCTGCTGATCATCACTATTGCGACGGCGCGCCTGTTCGGCAATGCCGCCGGTGCTATTGCGTTGCTTGCTTTGACCTTGAGTTTGCATGAATCCGGCAGTGCGGCGTGGAGCTGGCTGAACCTTCTCGCCGCAGTGGCTTTGGTGCGCGTAGCACCGGACGGTCGGCTGGCGACTGTGGCCAAAGCCTATCGATCGATCAGCCTGGTTGCATTGCTGGTGATCATTGTGCCGTTCATGGTCGGGCAGATTCGCGACGCGTTGTATCCGCAGCTGGAAGTGCGCGTTCAGGACTACCGCGACTTTCTTGGCATTACTTCCGTTCCCGAAGACGACATGTATACAAAGTATCCGGCCAGCGCGCCGGCAGAATCCGATGCGTCGATGCGACGCGAAATGAAGACCAGCCGCGAAAACATGGCCGTCGAGGAAATCATCGTCACCGGTGCGAGAATTTCCAAGAGCTACTCGCGCTATGCCGACAACGCGGTCGTGCAGGCCGGGCCCGGCCGACCCGACTGGACTTGGAACCGCTATGAGCTGGAATTCAGCGGCCCGGTTGACACGGACAGAACGATGCGGCTTGTCGTCATTCCGGACTGGCTGGTCAGCGTGCTGCGTTTCATCGCTGTTTTTGCCATCGCGGCTTTTGCGGGGCTGTTTGCATTCGAGACAAGCGGGAGAAAACCCCGCTGGAATCTGCCGGGCGGCATACGCATCGGCAATGCCGCGTCGTCTGCGGCGTTGCTTTTGATGGCGTGCACATTGTTCGCTACGCCGGATGCCCGCGCGGAGACACCGTCTGCGCAGATTCTGCAGGAACTGGAGCGACGCCTGTTGGCCGCGCCCGATTGCGCGCCACGCTGCGCCGAAATGGTTACGGCAGATGTGCGCGTTTCCGCCGATTCAGTATCCATGGAGTTGACAATGCACGCGCTGGAAAACGTCGCGATGCCGTTGCCAGGTTCGATGGATGGCTGGCGGGCTGAAAGAATTTCGGTCAACGGCTCGACGGCGGTGCCGGTGTATCGCGGCGACGACGGGGGCCTGTGGATTCAACTTCGCCCCGGGCAATCCAGCGTATCGATGCAAGGACCGCTGCCGCCCGTTGCCAGTCTCGAGATACCGTTTCTGTCGCCGCCGCGTACGATCACCACGCGCAGTGACGGATGGTTCCTGGCGGGGGTCCGCGAGCGGCGATTGCTGAGCGGCTCGCTGCAACTGACGCGCCTGCAACAGGAAAGCGACGAGACGGGCGCCGCTGCCTGGGAAATGAGCCGATTGCCGCTATTCGTACGCGTCGAACGGCAGCTCGAATTCGATCTCGACTGGCGCGTGAATACAACCGTTTATCGCATTGCCCCACAGCAGGGTGCATTGAGCATCGATCTGCCGTTGCTCGATGGCGAGTCGATCGTGAGCGCCGACTTCAAGGTCATCGACAACAAGGTGCAGGTGTCGATGAACCCGGGAGCACAGAGCGTCTCCTGGAATTCGACTTTGCCGCGGAAATCGCCGCTGGTGCTCAGCGTGGCCAGCGGCGTGCCGTGGAGCGAGGTGTGGCGGCTTGCCGTCGGCAGCGTTTGGCATGCCGAATTCGAAGGTGTTCCGGAAAGCGAGACCGGCAATAACAGCAGCGAGGTAAGGATCGCGGAATTCTATCCGCGCGGCGGCGAATCGCTGACCGTGTACGCCGACAGGCCGGAAGGCGTCAGCGGCAACACGCTGGCATTCGACCAGGTCACCCTGCAGACGACCCTTGGCGCGCGGACCCAGGATGTGAGCCTGGCGCTGCAGTACCGCAGCACGCGCGGCGCACAACACGTACTGACGCTGCCGGCCGATGCCGAAGTCATTTCGGTTGTCATCGATGGCAGGACCGAGTCGCTGCGCGCAAACGGCGGCGAGCTCAGCCTGCCGATCCTTCCGGGCGAGCATTCGATAGAAGTCGACTGGCGCAGCGACTCGCCGGTCGGTTTTCGCGCACGGACGCCCCGGGTCGATCTCGGTGCCGAGGCGGGCAATATTACGCTCGGCATGGAGGTACCGGACAATCGCTGGGTACTGTTCGCCAGCGGTCCGGACCTCGGCCCGGCGGTGCTTTACTGGTCTGAGCTCGCGGCGTTGATCCTGCTCGCGCTGGTACTCGGGCGGATCGACCTGACGCCGCTCGGCACCCGCCAGTGGATCCTGCTGGGCCTGGGTTTCAGTACCTTCTCCTGGGGCGCTTTTGCCGTGGTCGCCGTGTGGTTGCTGAGCAGCGGCGCGCGCCATCGCTTCCGGCTGACCCAGGCGTCGCGGCATTTCAACCTGCTGCAGATCGGGTTCGCGCTGCTGTCGATCGCGGCGCTCTTCGCCATCGTGACCAGCCTGCCGGCCGGACTGCTCGGAACGCCGGACATGCATATCGACGGTTACCGGTCATTCGGCAATTCACTGCACTGGTTCGCGGACAGGAGTGCTTCGGTTCTGCCGCAGGCATCGGCACTGACGGCGCCGCTGTGGTTCTACAAGGCACTGATACTGGTCTGGGCGCTGTGGCTCAGTTTCGCGTTGCTCCGCTGGTTGCCCTGGGTGTGGCAGGCGTTCGTGCAGGAAGGGCTGTGGCGTCCGCGACAAAAAGCGCGTGGCAAAACCGCAGGAGCAACCGGGTCATGACGGCCGGTGCTGGGGGAAACAAGGTCTCACTGCAAATCGGCTGGATCGCCGTCTTCCTGCTCGTGCTGGTGTGGTCCGGTATCAAACCGCACGATTACCCGACCTGGTTTCTCGAAGTGTCGCCGGCGCTGATCGGTGCGGCTGTGTTGTGGTTCACGAGACATGGTTTTCCGCTGACGCGGCTGACCTACGTGCTCATCCTGGCGCATTGCATCATCCTGATGATCGGCGGGCATTACACCTACGCCGAAGTACCGCTCGGCGATTGGGTTCGCGATGCGTTTGACGGAGATCGAAACGATTACGACAAGCTGGGCCATTTAGTGCAGGGCTTCGTTCCCGCGATCATTGCGCGCGAGATCATGATTCGTAAAAACGTTTTCAATAGCGCGCGATGGCGCGATTTTTTCATCGTGTCGTTCTGCCTCGGTTTCAGCGCGTTCTATGAACTCATCGAATGGTGGGTAGCACTGCTGTCGGAAGAGGCCGCGGAGTCCTTCCTCGGTACGCAAGGCTACGTCTGGGATACGCAATCGGACATGGGGCTCGCTCTACTCGGCGCGTTGCTCGCGCTGCCGATGCTCGGCCGCCTGCACGATCGCCAGATGAAAGCGGCCGGATATACTCGCTGAGCCGACTGTGAACTTTTCCATCGTACCTGCGGCGAAGTCGCACCTGTCGGCCATTCCGCGCATCGAGCAGGCGGCGGCTTCCGTATTTTCGGAAGCCGATCTTCCGCTGCACATCCGTTTTCGTGTCACAGACCGGAAAACCTTGGCGGACGCGCAGCGCGAGAGGCGGCTGTGGGTGGCCGTCAATTCGAAGGGCGAGCCGGTCGGCTTTGCATTGGCCTGCGTTATCGACGAGCAGGCACATCTCGATGAAATGGACGTACTTCCGGACTATGCGCGCCGCGGCATCGGCACGAAACTGGTCGAGACGGTCGTGAAGTGGGCTGACGACGAAGGCTTTGACGAGCTGACACTCACTACATTCAGGCACTTGCCATGGAATGCGCCGTATTATGCCGCGCTCGGATTCGAGATCGTCGAAGCCTGCATGCAGGGTGATGAAATGCACGAGCTGATGCGAAAGGAAGCAAAGGCGGGATTGAAGGCCGCAAATCGGGTTTGCATGCGCAGGTTGCTCCAGGGCCAGTCGTGACGAATCGCAGAAAACGCTGCGCATTCCTTACAATGCAGGATACGTCGGGCTGGTCCATCGATGCCGACCTGGCTTTCGCGCCGCTCGCAAAGCTTGGCTGGCATTGCGAATGGAAGCCCTGGCGCGAGCCGGGTGTGGACTGGAGCGACTTCGATGCGGTGTACATCGCCGCACCCTGGGACTACCCGACGGATCCGGCCGGTTTCCTTAAAGTGCTGGCCGAGATAGATGCGTCGGGGGTAGTGCTGGTCAACGACCTGTCGCTGGTGCGTTGGAACCTGGCCAAAACCTATTTGCGCGATCTCGAATCGCGCGGCGCGTCGATCGTGCCGAGCCGCTGGTGTGAGGAATCGACCGGGCGCTGGTTCGACGATGGCGGACTCGACGAGGGTTTTGCCACGTTCGGAAACGACATCATTGTCAAGCCGATCGTCAGCACCAACGCGACCGATACTTTCCTGCTATCGAAGCCGGTCGATGCCGCGACACTGAAACAGTTAAAGAAGACATTTGCGGAGCGACCCTTCGTAGTACAGCCGTTTGTTGCGAGCATTCGGACGGAAGGTGAGATTTCGCTTTTCTATTTCGGCGATCGGTACAGTCACGCGATCCAGAAGATACCGAAGAGCAGCGATTTCCGCGTCCAGGAAGAACACGGCGCTGAAATCTTTGCCATCGAGCCCGAGTCGTCACTGCGGGAGACCGCCGACCTCGTCATAAGCCTGGTCGATCCGTTGCCGGTCTACTGCCGCAGCGACTTTGTGCGCGGCGCCGACGGACGATTCCTGGTAATGGAACTCGAGATGATCGAACCCTCGATGTACCTGCGCATGCACGATGCGGCGCCGCAAAGATTCGCCGAAGCCCTGGATCGTTACGTACGCCGGCAATCGTTGATGCGGTAACGCCTGAAAGGTACCTTGTAGGAGCCTGCATTGCAGGCGACATTACTAGGCCGCTGCCAATAATGCGCTAAAGATCAATCCGCACCCATCGAAACGCCACTCTCACCCGAGCGGGCGGATTGCACACTCCGCATACCACGCCGTGTCGGCGGCCGATTTGTTTCCGCGTCCCCTGCGATGCAGGCTCCTACAGCAGAGATCAGGCGCGGCGACGTTTGCGGGTGCTGCCGAGCAGCGGTTTGAGGTACTGGCCGGTAAACGAAGCCTCGTTCGCCGCTATCTCTTCCGGCGTGCCGGTGGCAATGATCCGGCCGCCGCCGTCACCGCCTTCGGGGCCGAGGTCGACGACCCAGTCCGCGGTCTTGATGACGTCGAGGTTGTGTTCGATGACGACAATCGTGTTGCCCTTGTCACGCAGCCGGTGCAATACCGCGAGCAGTTGCTCGATGTCGTGAAAGTGCAGGCCGGTGGTCGGCTCGTCCAGGATGTAAAGCGTATTGCCGGTATCGCGTTTCGATAATTCCTTTGCCAGCTTCACTCGCTGCGCCTCGCCGCCCGAGAGCGTTGTCGCATTCTGTCCGAGGCGGATATATGAAAGCCCTACATCCAGCAGCGTCTGCAGTTTTTTCGCAATGACCGGTACGTTCTGAAAAAATGCCAGTGCATCCTCGACAGTCATTTCCAGCACTTCCCGAATGTTCCTGCCCTTGTAACGAATTTCCAGCGTCTCGCGGTTGTAGCGTTGGCCGCGGCATACATCGCAAGGCACGTAAACGTCCGGCAGGAAATGCATTTCCACTTTCAACACGCCATCGCCCTGGCAGGCTTCGCATCGGCCGCCCTTGACGTTGAAACTGAAACGTCCCGGCATGTAGCCGCGCGAGCGGGCTTCCTGCGTGCCGGCAAACAATTCGCGAATAGGTGTGAACAAGCCGCTGTAGGTCGCCGGATTCGAGCGCGGCGTCCGGCCTATCGGGCTCTGGCTGATATCGATGACGCGATCGACCTGCTCCAGGCCTTCAATGGAATCGTGCGGCGCCGGGTTGCTGTTGCTGCGATTCAGTCGATCGGCGACAGCTTTGTACAGCGTGTCGTTAACCAGCGTAGATTTTCCGGAACCGGAAACACCGGTCACACAGGTCATCAGGCGCAACGGAATGGCAACATCGACGCCCTGCAGGTTGTTGCCGCGTGCACCGATGATTTTCAGCATGTGTTTTTTGTTCACCGGATTGCGCTGATCGGGCAGCGCGATTGCACGTTTACCCGACAGGTATTGCCCGGTGAGCGATTCCGCGCAATTGCGAATCTCATCCGGCGTGCCGGATGCCACAACGGTGCCGCCGTGCACACCGGCACCTGGCCCGAGATCGACAACGTGGTCGGCGGCAAGAATGGCTTCTTCGTCGTGCTCGACGACGATGACCGTGTTGCCTATATCGCGAAGATGAATCAGCGTGCCGAGCAAGCGCTTGTTGTCCCGCTGGTGAAGGCCTATCGAGGGTTCGTCGAGAATGTACATGACACCGACCAGTCCGGAACCGATCTGGCTGGCCAGCCGGATGCGCTGGGCTTCACCGCCCGAAAGGGTGTCGGCGCTGCGATCAAGCGACAGGTAGTCGAGCCCGACGTCGCTCAGGAAACCAAGGCGCGCACCGATCTCCTTGACGATCTTGTCGGCGATCGTCGAGCGCCAGCCTTCGAGCTGCAGGTTCTCGAAGAATTCCCGCGCATGTCCCACCGCCAAACCACTGATTTCCGGCAAGGAGCGGTCGGCGATGAACACATTGCGTGCGGAGCGATTCAGACGCGTGCCATTGCAATCCGGGCACGGCTGGCTGTTCAAAAAGCGCGACAGCTCTTCGCGCACCGCACTGGACTCCGTTTCGCGATAGCGCCGATCGAGGTTAGGCAGCACCCCCTCGAAGCGGTGATGCTGGCGTATCTGCATGCCGCGGGAGTTTGCGTAGTGAAATTCGATCTTTTCCTTGCCGCTGCCGTAGAGCACGACCTCTTGCATTTCCTCCGGCAGCTCGCGAAACGGCGTTTCGATGTCGAACTTGTAATGGGCCGCAAGGCTTTGAATCATTTGGAAATAGTAGGTGGTCTTGCGGTCCCAGCCGCGAATTGCACCGCCCGCGAGCGACAATTCCTGGTTGACCACGACGCGGTCCGGATCGAAGAATTGTTTCACGCCGAGGCCGTCGCAGGTCTGGCAGGCGCCGCTCGGGTTGTTGAAAGAAAACAGCCGCGGCTCGAGTTCGGTCAGGCTGTAGCCGCAGATGTTGCAGGCAAATCGGTCCGAGAAGACCAGTTCTTCGGCTTTCGGCTCGTCCATGAATGCAATGCGGGCGACCCCGTCTGCGATGCGCAACGCCGTCTCGAACGATTCGGCAAGCCGAAGCTTCAGATCGCTGCGTACCTTTATGCGATCTACGATGACATCGATATTGTGTTTCTTTCGCAGGTCGAGTTTCGGCGGATCGTCGAGTTCGTATAATTCGCCGTTGATACGCGCGCGAATGAATCCCTGCGCCATCAAGTCCTGCATCAGTTGAAGATGCTCACCCTTGCGATCGGCGACGACCGGCGCGAGCAACATCAGCTTGCTGTCCTCCGGCAATGCGAGCACCTGGTCGACCATCTGGCTGATCGTCTGAGCTTCGAGCGTCACGCCGTGATCCGGGCAACGCGGCGTGCCGGCGCGCGCAAACATCAGTCTCAGGTAGTCGTGAATTTCGGTGACGGTACCCACCGTCGAGCGCGGATTGTGAGAAGTTGACTTTTGCTCGATCGAGATAGCGGGTGAGAGTCCGTCGATGTGATCGACATCAGGTTTTTCCATCATCGACAGGAATTGGCGCGCGTATGCCGACAGCGACTCGACGTAACGCCGCTGTCCCTCGGCGTAGATCGTGTCGAACGCGAGCGACGACTTGCCGGAGCCCGACAGGCCGGTGAATACGATCAGTTTGTCGCGCGGCAGGCTTAAATGCAGGTCTTTGAGGTTGTGCGTCCTCGCGCCGCGAATATCGATGGACTTCATTGTGTTTCCGGGTAAACGTCGAACAACCTGCTAATATACGCCGCCGCTTGCGATCGGCGCAAAACAGCTGCCGGATATTTGCCTGGCCTGTGTATGCCTGCGGATGGGAGTCGCGTGGAATTTTGTCGGTGATTTTCTTCGAGATCAGCACCTTAGAGAAACAGCAAGAAGAACGAATGAGCGACAATCCGAATCAGCTGCTTGCAAAGATGCTGCCCGAAGAGAAGCGGGCCGTTGGCGTCGTGGCGCTGATTGCAATGATTCGCATGTTCGGCTTGTTCGCGCTGCTGCCGGTATTGTCGGTCTATGCGGCAGGGCTTGCCGATGCCACGCCGATGCTGATCGGCATTGCTGTCGGCGGATACGGCCTGACGCAAGCTATTTTGCAGATTCCGCTCGGCACACTGTCGGATCGGTTCGGTCGAATCCCTGTCATTCTTGGCGGGCTCGCCATTTTCGCGGCCGGCAGCATACTCGCGGCGCAGAGCGACTCCATTTACGGGGTAATCACAGGGCGCCTGTTGCAGGGTGCCGGCGCCGTATCGGCGACCCTGACGGCGCTGCTTGCGGATGCGACGCGCGAAGAAGTGCGGACCCGGACCATGGCGGTCTTCGGCATCGGCATTGGCCTGTCGTTTCTGATCGCATTGGTGGTCGGTCCGCTGATCGCCGCCGCTACCAGCGTACGCTCGCTGTTCTGGCTGGCAGCGGCCCTGGCCGGCGTGGCAGCACTGTTGCTTGTCGCGCTGCCTCGCGGCATTCAGCAGCCCGAACGGCGCGGCGTGACCCGCTTTTCGGCGGCCTTCCGTCCCGATCTGTTACGTCTCGACGCTTACGTATTCGTCTTGCACACGCTTTTGACAGCGAGTTTTGTTGCATTGCCGTTCCTGATGCAAAACGAATTGCAGATGGTCATGACCAGCCATTGGAAGATCTATGTCGCGGCGCTGCTGGTTTCGTTGGTCGGTACGATACCGCTGATCGTGGCGGACGAGCGGCGCGGCAAACGCTGGACGCTGACGGTGGCGATACTGCTGCTCGTCGCGGGCGAACTGCTGCTGGCGCTCGGTGGTTACACGCCGACGATGGTCTTGATCGCGCTCGCGATCTTTTTCGCCGGGTTCAATTTTCTGGAGGCCGGCTTGCCGGCAAGGCTGTCGATCGCCGCGGCCGGCGAGATTCGCGGCGCGTCTTTCGGCGTGTTCTCCAGCTCCCAGTTTCTCGGCGCCTTTGCCGGTGGCCTGCTGGGCGGGCGATTCCTTTCGGGAGGCGATCCGGGCACGGTTTTCCTGGCCTGCGCGTTGCTTGGCGGCCTCTGGCTGCTGCTGCATCAAAGCAGTGGAATACGGGACAATGGCGGCGAAAACGCCGGAAATCGGACTGGCAATTGAGGCGCCAGGCCCTACAATAGGCTCCCCCTGCCGCGCAGGAACCCGCCCGCCAGCGACGAATAGCCCGAAAATTCGTCGTGTGAGCCGGCCAAAACCATCAGAAAGTGAGAGAGCGCCATGTCCCGTGGAATTAACAAAGTCATCATCGTCGGCAACCTCGGTAACGACCCCGAAACCCGCTACATGCCCAGCGGCTCGGCCGTCACCAACCTGAGCGTTGCGACCAACGAATCCTGGAAAGACAAGCAGACTGGCGAGCAAAAAGACCGTACCGAATGGCACAAGGTTGCCATGTTCGGCCGGCTGGCCGAGATCGCAGCGGAGTATCTTCGCAAGGGCTCACAGGTTTACATCGAAGGCAAGTTGCGCACCCGCAAATGGCAGGACAAGGAAGGCCAGGATCGCTACACGACGGAAATCGTCGCCGACGAAATGCAGATGCTCGGCGGCCGGACCGGCGGTGGCGGTGGTGCCCCGGCCATGAATGATTCCTCCGATCGCAGTCCTCCGCCACGAGCGTCCGGCGACGATTTCGACGACGATATTCCTTTCTGATTTTCTCGTCATTGCGAGCGCAGCGAAGCAATCTTGCAAACCCACGATGCACTCTGAAAGATTGCTTCGCTGCGCTCGCAATGACGTTGGTGTTTGC
>JAOUGX010000102.1 GCA_029865385.1 Gammaproteobacteria bacterium | reverse complement strand
AACTTGCTGACCTGGCCTACCAGGCCTTCGTCGACGGAGTAGTTTACCTGGTGGTTCTCGACCCTTACTCCGATATCCAGTGTCAGCATGTCGGTAGCATCGAAGGTCGCCGCGGCGTAAGCGGCGTTCGTTGTCGCATCACCGGTGGCGTCGATATCGTAGTTCCAGTTGCAGCTGTCGACGGCCGGGTCGTTGCACGCAATTCCCGTCACCATCTCGCCGCCGACCTGCACAACCTCGTACTTGTGGTTGCCCAGTGACCAGAATTCTTCCACCGACGCGCTGGCGGCGTAATAACCGACTGTGACGGACCCTTGATCCCATGATTTTGCAACGCTCAGGTCGTTGGTGAAGGAATCAATATTCTTGCGGACTTCCCAGGCGCCGAAGCGCTGGATGTACTCGGATTCCGCAATGGCTCGTCCGCTGCTGACACCGGTTATGCCGTTTACCGGCGCGGTAATGACGCCGAGCGGATCCAGCGTCGGGTCCGCGCGCAACGCACTGATCTGAACCGCGCCGCCGTCCGGCACCAGTCCCAGAGTATCGGCATCACCCGAGCTGTAGCCAAAGCGATCCTTGAGCTCCCAGGAATCCGCAATTTCGAAATTGATGGATCCGCCGGTAACCGAACCATCCCAGCCGCGGCCATCACCGAGATTGACGGTCTTGGTATCTCCGTTGGGGCCGAACTGGATTTGCCGCTGGCGGTTCAACGTGCCGATCTGGTTGTAACTGTTGTCGACACCTGGTGCATTCAGTGCGACCGGCAGGTACCAGGTTCCGTGATCGTCGGTGTTGCGATGGAAGACATTAATGGATCCGTTGTCCAGATCCTTGGTCAGGTTGATCGTGAATTGCTGTCCCTCGTCGGAATTGAAGCCGGAATCGCGAATGCCCGGCGAGCTGCTGACGTAGCCACCAATCATGTAATAGAGTTCGTCCGCGACTTCACCGCTGATGTAACCGTCAAAGCGGCGCAGATTGTAATCGGAGGTGCTGTACTTCACTTTGCCCTCGGTCTCCGCAGAGCCTTCGCGCAGAATGAAATTGGTCGTCAGGCCCGGCTGGCCGTTGGAGAATACGGGATTCGGTCCGCCGCGAAGTGCCTCCATTCGCAATACCGTTTCGTCGAGACGAAACAGCGTCGTATTCTCCAGAAAGGAAAGCGTCGGCGGAGGATAAACAGGTACTCCCTGCACCTGAACGGTCAGGTACGGCGCGTCGCCGCCGCCCGGGAAACCGCGCACGAACACGTTCGCACCCGAAACGCCGCCGGAGCTTTCCGACCAGACGCCGGGAACGAGTTTGAGCAAATCTGCCGTGCTGTTCGGCGAGTATTCTTCTATTTGCTGATCGTTCACTGTGGTGATGGCGAAACTGGCGTCGAACTTGCGAAGTTCCGCACCACCCGCCGTGCCAGTAACGATAATCTCTTCAATCGCGCGATCCGGATTGTCTTCAGGACCATCGCCTTGGGCATTTGCGATGTTCTGCGAAAGGCAAACGGCCGCGATTGCGAACATGCAGCGCAGCAGCGGCTGCAGGCGATTATGAATCAATGGGTTTGTCATGATGGCACCGTCCTTATCAAGCAACTTTTGTTAAAGGTGTTGTCAGGCGGGGTGACAAAAGCTACGGCATGCTGCTGTGGCGCTTCACATCAGCTGCTTGCAACAGACATTCGCTCGACTCGAATCCCCCCGCGAACTTCACGTTGCCCAATTACCGTACTCCCAAATGAAATGCATTTCAATATTTTTGAAATGCGTTTCATGAAACACTATAATTCTTCGTTATAAGAATAAGTTACGATAAGAAAAGTCAAGCGCGCATCGCACCGGATGCGGTCCATGGGGGGCAGACAATTGAATATCGCAAACATCACGGCAGTCCAATGAAGCCCGCGCGGGCGGTTACGATGGACGACATCGCCAGGCTGGCGAAAGTGTCCAAGCCGACAGTATCGCGGGCCCTCAGCAACAGCCCGCTTGTCAAAGATGCGACACGCGAGCATGTTCTTGAAATTGCGCGCAAGCACGGTTACGCGGTAAATCGCAACGCGCAAAAACTGCGACACAAACGAACCAATACCATTGCCGTGTCGCTGGATTTCCGCTCCCACAAGCAAAACCATATTTCCGATCCGTTCATATTTGAATTGCTGGCCGGAGTCGCCGAAGCACTCGGGGATCTGAATCAGGATCTGTTGCTTTGCGCACCGGACCACAATAATGCCGATGCATTTCAGCAAATGCTCCTGTCACGCGGCGCGGACGGTTTCATTGTCCTTGGCCAGGGGCATCGCGAAAATATGCTGGAAGCGTTTGCCGCTTCAGGCGCCCCGCTTGTCGTCTGGGGCGCAGCGGGCGAGCACACCGGGTACTGTGTGGTCGGCAGCGACAACTATCTCGGCGGCCAGCTCGCCGGCGACTATTTCATCCGGAAGAATCGAAAGCGGTTTCTGTTCTTCGGTGACACCTCGTTTCGCGAAATCCAGTTGCGCCACGATGGACTGCAGCAAGTCGTAGCAAACAGTGGTAACGAAATCGAAATCGATACATTGACGCTCAGCAACTTCTCATACGAAGCCGCATTCAATGCTGCAACGAACTACCTGGGCAAAAGGCGATCACCACCGGATGCGGTGTTCGCTTTCAGCGATACCGCGGCCATGGCTTTTGTATGTGCGTTTCGCGATGCGGGCATAGAAGCAGGCAAGGAAGCTTCGATCGTCGGATACAACGACATTCCGTCTGCGGCGTATTTCAATCCACCAGTGACCACCATCAAGCAGGACATTCATCAGGCGGGCAAACAACTCGTTTCGAGCCTGATGCGGTTGCTCGACGGAGAAGATGCGCCATCATCGACCATTCATACCGAGTTGATCGTTCGGGACACCTGAGTTCGTCACCGAACCTCTTTTCCGGCTGGCCCGGCGGCCCTTCGGCAACGCGATTTGAGCTGCGAAAAAAGGCGTTCGTGATCACGTAACTGTCTTGCATATTCAATTTCCAAATCGCCTCCTTTTGCACGCATGAGTTGAAGCAGCGCCTGCCTTTCACGCTTTTTCCAGCCCGACATGTCGATTGTCGCAATGATCGGGCAGAATCGAGTGAACGCGAGTTTTTCCTGCTCGGGCCAATTCAGGCTGGTGCGAACACCGAGGCTCGTCATTACCTTGCTGACGACGGCATCCAAGGCCTTCTTGCGCGAGACCTGCTGCGTATCTGCCAGCGTGGCCGTTGCAAGCCGTGCAGACACTTCAATCCAGCTTTCGTCAAAAAGCTGCGACTGGCGAGCGCCCGGCAACGTCAGGTGCATGTCGCAGGTTGCAAGCTCTTTGAGCGTTGCGGCCGAACTTCGGTAACCCTTGCGTTTCTCGATCTTGCGAAACTCGCTCCGGGCAAGCTGCCGGATCCCGGGATCGACCGGCCGATACCCCAACCGGTAGTAGAACCAGAAAGCCCCGCTTTTCAGCGCCTCGGCATTCTCTTCGCCAAACTGGTACGGGTTGGCGATGAATCTATTGCAGCCGGTTTGCGCGTGAACGACGCGCATGACCTGGGTCCACAACCACGCCGCTTCACTTCCACGGTATTCGTCAAATATGTTTACGCCCGTGTTCGCCTGGTGAAACAGAATGCTCGCGCCACCGTAGCCGATTGGCACGCCATTCGAAAGAATCAGGTAGCCAAGGGTACATTCCAGCGGGTCGCGCCGCTCCGGCAACTGCCCGTTGAGCACAACCTGGATGCCTCTGCCGACCTTGGCGACATAGACCTCGCATGGATTGGCGTTGTTGAAATGATCGGTTTCGCGATGCCGGAGCGCCAGCGAGCTCCGTGCAACATCGAGTATCCGGTTCGCCTCCGTTTCGCTGACGCGCCGAATGTCCGGCACGGGCCTGACAATTTCACGTTTGCCGAAAGCCACGCGGTTTTGCATGTTCCCGGTCCGATAGTGCGCCTTGTCGACCGGTAACGCGTTGCCGGTCCTGGAGAAGAGATTCCCGGGCAGTCTGCATGCCAGAGGCAGATCGATCGCGTTGTAAAGCGCAGCCCAGAATCGCTCATGTTGTGGCCGCTCCGCGAGCTGCGCCATAAGCCAGTCGAAGGACGTTCCGGGACAGTTCGCCGTCGCGATCTTCAGCCATTGTTCCGTGCTGACTTCGCCCCCGTGGAAATAGTCCGATTCCGCGTGTTCCAGTAAGTGCTCCAGCAATTCGTCCAGGTGGCCGCCGTCCGGGAGCTCTTTCCAGTCGATCTGCGCGACACCTGGAAAACGTTGCGCCATCCAGCTCGCAACTTCGAAAGAAAAGGGATAATGAAAATCGGTTCCTGCGATGCCGCTGTCAGCTAGCCGCGCATTTTGACCTTCGCTGAGCTTTGCGACGATATCTTCGAAGTTGTTGAGAAGCGACAGGACCATCGCGCGGATGTCGGCATTGTCGGGGAACGCCCGCATGAAGCAAAGACAGTTGTGCAAACGCCTGACATCCGCGGCTGCCAGTAGACTGCTTTCTGCAATTGACCGGAGCAGGGCAAGTTTTTCGGTGGCAAGATTCGCGCCGAAATAGCGACGAATGGCATACAAGCGGCCAATGGCGCGCCTGCCCGAGGCCGGTTTCACCGAAAGCCTGCGGCCAGGGTTTTGCGACGCAGGTAAGCGTAGACCTCCAGCAACGGCAGCTCCTTCGGACACACGTCGTGACAGGCCATCATGCCTATACAGCCGAACACACCATCCTCATTCGATACGACATCGAACCAGGCCTCATCGTCACGTGCATCACGCGGATCCATCATGAATCGCGCCATCCGGTTCAGTCCTGCCGGCCCGGCAAATCCCGGTTTCAGATTGGCGACCCCGCAGGACGCAACACAGCAGCCGCATTCGATGCAGCGATCGGACTCGTAAATCGCCAGCGATTCATCATCGCTCATGCGTTCTTCCTGTGCGTCGGGATCGAACGGAGCTCGTTCGTGTATCCAGCCCTCGACCTGTTGCACCATGTTGCGAAACCAGCGACCGGTGTCGACGGAGAGATCTCCGACCAGCTCGAATACCGGCAGCGGATAAAGACGAATGTGCTGCGGCAGGCTCGCCGTCAGCGTCCGGCAGGCCAGCATCGGCCGCCCGTTCACCAGCATGCCGCAGGATCCGCAAATCGCAGACCGGCAGGAGAAATCGAACTGCAGGCTCGCGTCCATTTCTTCGCGGATACGGGTCAACACGATGTAGAGCGTCATGTAGGGGGACTCGTCGATCTCGTAGCACTCCGTACCAGGAGTCGCATCCGGATCCTGTGGGTTGAAGCGAAATATCTCGACGGTCAGGCGCCTGGTCTTTGCATTCATTTGCTCGTTCCCGTTGTTGTTGCAACGCTTTTCCACGCACCCCAGCTCATGCGCGACCCTTGCGGCTCCTCGCTCGCAAGCCGCCCCTCGGCGTCTTGCAGAGTGCCAACGCTTTGGTTGTATTCTTCCAGCGACTTGCCGAGCTCGATCCACTCCGCTTTGCCATAGCCGCGATGCCCGGGGGGTAGATCGATCAGTCCGACCGGTTCGTAACTGAGCCGTGGACTCGTTGTGTCAGCCGGCCAGCGAGCGAGGGTTCGTTTCAGCCAATGCCTGTCGTCGCGCAATGGAAAGTCGCGGCGAAAATGTGCACCACGGCTTTCCGTTCGCGCCAATGCGCCGCTTGCAATCGTGATGGCCAGCCGGATCATGCCCTGCAGCCGCAGCGCGTCGCTGAGTTCAGGATTCATGCCCGGGCCTTTCGAATGCAGTACGGCATGGCCGCAGTCATGAAGGCAGTCCTGCAATTCGCTGACCGCCTGTTCGAGATCGGGCCCGTTACGGAAGATGCCAACCTTGTTGATCATGATTTCGGCCATGCGTGACTGGATCGCATAAATCCGTGGACCGTCGCCAGTGCGCGCAAGCCACGCGGCGATGTCCGCTTCGCAGGCGTCGAGAAAGCGCCGCGCAAGTGCGGTGCCGGTATCGAGTTTCTCGCGGCGTGCAAAAGCTGCAACGCTGCGCCCGACGAGGCGGCCGGCAACGATCGTTTCCGCGAGGCTGTTGCCTCCCAGGCGATTGAATCCGTGCATGTCCCAGCAGGCCGCTTCGCCGGCGGCGAACAAGCCGGCCATACCGTAAGCCTGCCCATCCTTATTGACACGAATTCCGCCCATCGAGTAATGCTGCGTTGGTCGTACCGGGATCATGCTCTGCGCCGGATCGATGCCGGCGAAGTCGCGGCAGATATCCACGACTTCGCGAAGCTTCTGGTGCAGGTGTTCGGCACCCAGGTGCCGCAGATCGAGCCACAGGTGCGGTCCGTAGCCGGACTCGGCACCGTTACCATTCTGTATCTGATCCATCATGTGGCGCGACACGACGTCGCGGCTGGCGAGTTCCTGTTTTTCCGGTTCCCTTTGCACCATGAAGCGTTCGAGTTCGCGATTCAGCAAATGGCCACCATCGCCGCGACATCCTTCGGTGACCAGGATGCCGCTGGGCCACAGTCCGGTCGGATGAAACTGCACGGCCTCCATGTTGCCGAGCGGCACGACGCCGGTTTCAAAAGCAATTGCGGCGCCGCTGCCGTAATTGATCGTCGCATTGGTCGTGTACTTGCCGTATATGCGCCCGTAGCCGCCGGTCGCGATCACGGTTGCATTGGCGAGTACGGCTGTCAGTTCGCCCGTTCGGAGTGATCGTGCGATCGCGCCCCAGCAGCGGCCGTTCTCGTGAATCAGCGCCAGCGCTTCGCAGCGATCCCAGACATCGATGCCGAGTCGAATGACTTCGGAGTCGATCGCGTAAAGGATGGCATGACCGGTGCCCGCACTGGCATAACAGGTTCGCCATTTCGCCGTGCCGCCGAAATCCCGGTGCATCAGCAGCCCGGCATTTTCTTCCGCCTCTCTGATAACGACAGGTTCGCCCTTGACGAAGTAGTCGTTGTTGCCGGGGCGGACCCGCGTCCAGGGCACGCCGAAATGCGCCAGCTCCCTGACGGCGCGTGGCGCTTCGTCGACAAACATGCGCGCAACTTCCTGGTCGGCGCCCCAGTCCGATCCGCGCACCGTATCCAGGAAATGCCAGTCCGGATTGTCGCCTTCGCCCTTGACGCAATTACCGAGCGCCGCCTGCATTCCGCCTTGCGCGGCGCAGCTGTGGCTGCGGCGCGGCGGAACCAGTGACAGGATGGTTACCTCGAGACCTTCAGCCGCGGCCTCCATGGCACAACGTTCGCCGGCAAGGCCGCCGCCGATGACGAGCACATCCGTTGTGTGCAGGCTGCGGCTCTTCATGTGTTGTCACCCAGCAGGAACGCAAGCGGCGGCTCCAGCCAGCCGGCCAGCACGGCCAAGGTGATCACGCCGAATACAAGGATCGCCCAGAACAGCAGTTGTTCGATGCGATGCAGCACCGAACGCTTCAGCCGGGCACCGGCTCCCCATTTGATAGCGAAACGATACAGGCCGACGCTCGCGTGGAACTCGACGCAAAGAAGCAAAATTGCGTACAGCGGCCAAAGCCCTCCGCGCACGCGCTCGAGCGTCGTCGCGGCCTCGATGCCGATACGCTCGCCAAACAGCGGCGTGAAAACATCGAGCCCCATGAGCACAAGATGAAAGCTGCCGAGTACCACGATGACCATGCCGGTCCGCACCTGCCAGATCCACAGCATCGATTCGACGTGCGGTGAAAATGCCGGTGCGCCAGCTACGTTCGGCCAGCCCTTTCCGGATTGGCCAAGCCCCTTTGCGAGATCGCGCAACTGGCGCCGCTCGCGCAATTGCGCCGGAATTTTTCGAGATGCGAACACAGCATGAGCGAGGAACAGAGCGATCACGCCGATGACCGTCGGTTGCGCGATGTAGAGATCTTCGAGGGTACCGGCAAGCCAGTTGAATCCCCTTTCGCCGGTCAGGATCGAACCGACGAGAATCATGTGACCCCACATAAAGATCGCCAGAGCGATGCCGCTCAGGCCACTGACGAGTTCATAAACAAGCTGCTGCCGCGCCTGCGGGGGTTCGGATTGCTTTACCATGCCTGCCATCCGGGCGGATTTTCCAGAGAAATAACAGTAGCTGATATGCGTACATTGCGCATCGGCCGGAGGTCGATGGCTAGCACAGGTCCTTGGGTTGTATAGTCTGCCTGTCCCCGCAACAGGAGAGCAGGCTTGACTTGGTGGGCATGGATGATTCTGGGCGCCGTGCTGTTCGGTGCCGAAATGTTCGCGATCGATGCGCAGTTCTACCTGGTATTTCTGGGGCTGTCGGCAGCATTGGTAGGCCTGGCGGGCCTGCTTGGCCTGACGCTGCCCGAGTGGGGCCAATGGCTGCTTTTTGCGGGGCTGTCGCTGATCACGATGTTTACCTTCCGCCGCAGCCTGTACGACAAGATTCGCGGCGATGTGCCCGGCTTCAGGGAGGGGGTCGAGGGCGAGTTCCTGGTAATTTCGCAGGAGTTGCCGGCCGGCGCGCAAGGCCGCGCCAGCTTTCGAGGCTCGGACTGGACCATAGTCAACGACGGGTCGGCCGGAATTGCCGCCGGCACTCGCGCCAGGATTTCAAGAAGCGAAGGCCTGACCCTGTATGTCAGCGTCGATCCGCAATAACAAGAACCACCCTAAGTAAGGTAAAGCGATGAACTCTCTATATGTTGCATTGGCGATTTCCGCCGTTGTTATTTTCGTTATTGCGAAGACCGCCGTTGTCGTACCGCAGCAAAGCGCATTCGTGGTCGAACGACTCGGCAAATTCAGCCGCGTCATCAGGGCCGGATTTCACATACTCGTACCGTTCGTGGAGCGCATCGCGTACCGGCATACGCTGAAAGAACAGGCGGTGGACATTGCCGAACAGATTTGCATCACCAAGGACAACGTACAGGTCGGTGTGGACGGCGTTCTTTACATGCAGGTACTGGACCCCGGCAGGGCTTCGTACGGTATCGGTAACTACATGTTTGCGATTGCACAGCTGGCCCAGACGACGCTGCGTAGCGAGATTGGCAAAATCGATCTCGATCGCACTTTCGAGGAGCGCGGCACGATCAATGCCAACGTCGTTGCCGAACTTGACAAGGCTTCCGATCCCTGGGGTGTCAAGGTATTGCGATACGAGATCAAGAACATCAATCCCCCGGCAGACGTTCTCGGCGCAATGGAAAAGCAGATGCGGGCAGAGCGCGAGAAGCGTGCCGTTATCCTGAATTCCGAAGGCGAACGCGATGCCAAGATCAACCAGGCGGAAGGTGAGAAACAACGTGTAATCAAGGAGTCCGAGGCCAAGAAACAGCAGCAGATCAACGAAGCCGAAGGCGAGGCGCAGGCGATTCTTGCCGTCGCAACGGCAACTGCCGACGGCTTGCGGCGAGTGGCGGCGGCATTGGTCGATAACGGCGGCGCGGAAGCGATGCAATTGCGCGTGGCCGAACAGTACATTGATGAATTCGGCAAGCTGGCGAAGGCCGCCAACACCCTGGTAGTGCCCGCCAATCTTGCCGACCTGGCGTCGATGATCTCGCTGGCAACCAACATAGTGCGGGACAAGCCGACTGCACGGGCCGGTTGATCGCCGCTACCAAGCGAAACTTAGTCACTCCGGACCTGTCGTAGCAATGGGGAAGCAGTACAATCGCAATGCCTGCAAAGATCGCCACTGTCAACAAAACGGGCCATCGATCATGACTTTAAGACGAATTTTCCTGCTCGTTGCCGCAAGCCTGGTGCTGGGCGCCTGCGCGTCTGACAGCAGCCCGAAGAAGCCGAAGCGGGTATCAGCCAGTGATACCTGCGCACCGGGAGATACCCTGATCTGCGAGGTCAGCAATACAGCGAGAATAAAGCACGGCTCTTTCAGCAAGGGCAGCAAGAAATGTTCCTGCGAGGACAGGCGTGCCGGAGCACCGATTATTCCGGGCGTGCCCTGACGCATTCCGCATAGCCCGCGGACCTATCACTCCGCAATAGTCGACAGGCGAACGTGTACACTTCGCCCATTGGGCGACGGCTGGTTTTTCCTGTGGCCGTCTGAAAATCTTTCAACGGGCTGCTGGCCGGGATAACTGTCAATGTCACTGAGCGTTTTCGAACTTTTCACGATCGGCATCGGCCCGTCGAGCTCGCATACCGTAGGCCCGATGCGAGCGGCGCTGATGTTCGCGTCGCGACTGCAGAAGAACGGCTTGACCGAAAAAGTATCCAGGCTGGTGGTGCACCTTTACGGGTCACTGGGCGCCACTGGCCGCGGACACGGTACGCACAAAGCCGTAGTTTTGGGCCTGGAAGGTGAAACACCCGAATCCGTCGATGTCGATGCCATACCCGGGCGCATGCAGGCGCTGGAAGAGGGGAAGGTGCTGACGCTCCATGGCGACAGGAAGATTAACTTCAGCATTCGCGACGACCTGGTATTCGAAAACCGGAAATCGCTGCCCAGCCATCCGAACGGAATGAAGTTCCTTGCTTTAGATGCCGACGGCAACGAACTGCTGGCGCGTGTTTACTACTCAGTTGGTGGCGGATTCGTGGTCAACGAAAGCAAGATAGACGAACCGGTCATCGCGGAGTCGGCGGTCATCCTGCCGTACCCGTTTGACAGCGGCGCCGAGCTGCTTGCGCTGTGCAAAGAGAACAACATCTCCATCAGTCGCCTGATGATGAGCAACGAGCTTGTTTGGCGCGATGAAGCTGAAATCCGCGAACGGATGAATGCCATATGGCTGGCGATGCAGGCCTGCGTAAAACGCGGTTGCCGGAGTTCGGGGCTGATGCCGGGCCTGAAGGTGAAACGACGCGCGGCCGATCTTTACCGGCAACTCGCCGACCAGCCTGAAGCGGCATTGCGTGACCCGCTGACGATTATGGACTGGGTCAACCTGTACGCACTGGCCGTCAACGAAGAGAATGCGGTTGGCGGTCGCGTGGTCACCGCGCCTACCAACGGCGCGGCCGGCATCATTCCGGCGGTCTTGCACTACTACATGAAATTTTGCAGTGGCGCGAGTGCCGATGGCGTGGTGCGATTCCTGCTGACCGCAGGAGCGGTCGGTCTGCTGTTCAAGCGGAATGCGTCGATCAGCGGCGCGGAAGTCGGCTGCCAGGGTGAAGTCGGGTCTGCGTGCTCGATGGCCGCCGCCGGTCTCACCGAGGTCATGGGCGGGACTCCGGCACAGGTGGAAAACGCCGCCGAAATTGCCATGGAGCACAATCTTGGACTTACCTGTGACCCGATTGGCGGCCTGGTGCAGATTCCGTGCATAGAGCGGAATGCGATGGCATCCGTGAAAGCGATCAACGCGTCAAGGCTCGCACTGCGGGGCGATGGAACGCATTTCGTATCGCTGGACAAAGTAATAAAGACAATGCGTGAAACGGGTCACGACATGCAGGACAAGTATAAAGAAACCTCACGCGGCGGTCTGGCGACCAATGTCATCGAAGTACCGGTCAGCTTCATCGAGTGCTGATTCGACGACGGTCAGCGTCTGTCAATCCTTAATTTATTGTCCGCCTTGATACGGCTGCAATACACTTCGTGCGACCACCATGCGATGGACTTCGTCGGGTCCGTCGGCGAGCCGCAGCGTTCGCGCTCCCATATACATGGCCGCCAGCGGAAAGTCCTGTGACAGACCGGCTGCACCGTGCATCTGTATCGCGTCATCGATGACGGCAAGTGTGACGTTCGGAACGACGGCTTTGATTTTCGAGATCCAGACTTGCGCTTCCTGCACGCCTTTCGTATCGATGACATGCGCGGTCTGCAGTGTCAGCAGACGGGCCATGTCGATACTCATGCGCGCATTGGCGATCTTGTCGTAATTTCCTCCCAATTTTGCCAGCGGCTTGCCAAATGCAGTCCGACCGCACGCACGCCGGCACATCAGGTCCAGCGCCCGCTCTGCCATGCCGATCGCGCGCATGCAGTGGTGCACGCGACCGGGTCCGAGACGACCCTGTGCGATTTCGAATCCGCGCCCGGCGCCAAGAATGACATTGG
>JAOUGX010000182.1 GCA_029865385.1 Gammaproteobacteria bacterium | reverse complement strand
TGATTCTCGGCCGCAATAGCAACACGATACCCGGTCGCTGCAACGTGCTCCTGATCGCACCGCCGCTGGTGCTCAGCGAAAAGGAAGCCGACCAGATCGTGGAGACCGTTACCGCAGCGATGCGACGGGCGATCGACTAGAGCACTAGAGCAATCCCGAAACAGGAAGCGAGAAGCGCTAGCTGGATTTGCGCCAGATCTTGTACACCCCAATAGTCAGTAACGGGATGAAGTAAACGATCAGGTAGCCCCACGCAAGGGTGCCGTAACCTTTGGCGACCAGCGCCGTTATACCGAAACTCGCCAGGAACAGACTGATCAGGAGGGCGCTGCCCGACACGATGGCGTGGGCCATCGGGTCGCCTTTGCGGCCGCGCCGCTCCTCGAGCCACGCGTCAATTCGTTCATTGACGCCCTGCAACAGTCCTGCACAGGTCTGAATGATCATGGCGAACAGGACAATTATGTATACGATCATAAGCCATGGCTGCGCGAGTTGACCGATCATCCAGTACGTCGGTAGCGGCTGCTCCAGCGAGGCGGGATAGGCTGACATAAACGTCAGATGAAAGACCACGGCTGGGAATATTCCCACGAAGCCCGCCGTGAAGCCGCTTGCAATGGATTCGCCCCGAGTCCGGATGTCCCTTGCAGAATACAACAGCACCGGAATAACCGCGGCGGTGTACAGCATGTACTGCAAGCCATTGGCGAACCAGTTTCCTCTTGACGGTGCTTCACTGAACGCAAGTGCTATCGAATCATGAAATTGAAAGAACGTCAGTGCACTGTAGATGATCAACACTATCAATAGCGCGATCATGCAGACCGACATGGACTCCTCGAGGAGAGTCCGCCCGAAGTAATTCAGCGCGACTACTGCGGCAAATAACAAGCCGACACCTGCCAGCGATGGAATGCCGAACTGGTCGTTGAGGACACCACCGGCGGCCGAGCCGTTCACGGCAAGGACAATTAGCAAAGCGATCAGGAAAAGGATTTCAAAGATAATCCAAAGGGGGCCGATCAGGGCTTTTAGAAATCCACGATAGTCATAGGTCTGTCCGAGCCGGGCGAGCTCAAAACTCAGGGCCATCGTCAGGCCCCAGCCAAGGCCCGCTACAGTCAGGGCGAGTAGCCCACCAACCGGTCCGAGGACACTAATGAACTCGGCGATTTCCCGCCCCGTTCCATAAGCCCCGCCAAATATGACCGCTTGAAAAACGGCAGAGGGAATCAGGATGACGCGGACGAATCGAGAGTTCATTCCTGCCATTATTGCTCTGCTCCAATCGCATCCTTTATTACGGCGCCTTCCATGGTAGCAAGCGTTGCTAGCTGGCGATTGTGTAATGGCGTCAGGTATTTGTTATTCTGCGACAGGCGGTAACCGTCGACGAACTGGGGGTAATCGTGGAAACATCGGTTCGAGCTCGCACAATGCAAGGCTTCGGCGACCTGGTGGCCAAACTGGGGGCAGACCCCTCGGCCATCCTTGGACGCGCTGGCCTGGACCCGGATGTCCTCAGTCGATCGGATGAATGGGTGTCGTTCCGCTCCGTTGTCATTGCGTATGAGACCGCTGCGCTGGCGACGAACAGTGGCAATTTCGGCATTCAGCTCGCCGGGCGTCGCGACCTGTCCTTTATGGGCCCGATGGTGCTGATCTTCAAATATTCGAAGAACCTGGAGCAGGGTCTGTCGTCTTGCATCAAATACGTGCGTGCTCACAACACGGGCTATACGCCCATTCTGGAGGTGGGGCGGGAAACAGCGAGCTGGCAGATAAGAATGGATGAAAGGCTTCGCGCGCACGCAGATCAATGGATAGAAGAATCACTACTCACAGCGATAAATCTAACCCGAATATTCCTCGGTGAGTCCTACCTGCCGCAAGCTGTCTACTGTAAGCATGCGCAAATTGAAGGTACCGATTACCAGAAGAGTTTTGGTAATGCCATCGAATTCCGCGCACCTTTTGATGGCATTATCCTGAACCGTGAAGACCTGAAGTCACCGAATCCGGTTGACGATCAGGAGCTGTATCGATTTCTCCTGGAGTACCTGGATTCGCGTGTACTCCGGGCCGGCGAGGATCTCTCCGCCGCCGTTCGCTCGCTGCTGCTAAAGCTCATCCCTACAGGCAAGTTCTCCGTCAACGTTCTAGCCGATCAACTGGGCATGCACCGGCGGACATTACAGCGGCGGCTCAGCGACGCCGGCCTGAGCTACGCTGAGCTTCTGGACGATTGTCGTTCCAGGATGGCGCGCCGCTATCTTTTGAGCAGTAACCTGCCAATGAGTAATCTCGCCCACATGCTTGGCTATTCCGACCAAAGCGCTTTCAATCACGCCTTTCGTCGCTGGCACGGCATGACACCCCATCAGTGGTGCGAACAACCCCTCGAGCAGCAGACGAAAGACCCCCTCTAGCGCCGCATGGCCCAGTGCAATTAGTCGCCTAATAACAAGACTTCGTCGCATATTCACAATTTCTCCCGGAAAGACGGAAGTACGATGTGCTTGGTCCTGTAAATGGCGCTGCGCGTAACGCACCGCCATTCGACTGGATCGAAGGGGGACGTGGATGGCTCGTGGTAAATCCGGCCATCCACCAGATCAATTACGAACATTCTTCAGGATGTCGCCAATGAAATCATTCAACGTACTCATGCTCTCTCTGGGGCTTATTGCACTGCCTGCTACCGCCGTATTTGGTCAGGAGGGTGAACAACTGTTGGACGAGGTTACGGTCACCGCGCAGAAACGCCAACAATCTGCTCAGGACATACCCGTGACTGTTACGGTTATATCTGGCGAAGATTTGCAGCAGCTCGGTATTGAGAGCAGCAACGACATCGCAGACTACACGCCAGGCCTTACGATCTCGCCGGTGTTCGGTGTCGGCAACATTCCGAATATTTCGCTTCGAGGGGTGGGCCTGAACGATTTCCGCGATTACCACGAGAGCCCGTCCGCAATTTATGTCGACGAGGTCTACAAGGCGGCACTGGCAAGTCTGGACTTTCAACTGTTCGATGTGGATCGCGTTGAAGTGCTCAAAGGTCCGCAAGGTACCTTGTTCGGGCGCAATGCGACCGGTGGCCTCGTGCAATACCTGACGAAAAGGCCCACTGAAGAAACCGAGGGATATGCCCGGCTAAGTGCCGGAGATTTCGGCGAGATGAAGCTCGAAGCCGCCGTCGGCGGAGGTCTCAGTGAAACGGTGTCCGGTCGCATTTCCGCGATCTACCACAAGA
>JAOUGX010000101.1 GCA_029865385.1 Gammaproteobacteria bacterium | reverse complement strand
CGAAGAAGCGCGGATCCCGCATCGAGACCGAGATCTTTGACGAATACATCCGGCACATGCTGAGCTATATCGATATACGCCAGTTGCGCCACCTCAAACTCGTCGTCAACGCCGGCAACGGTTGCGCCGGCATCGCCATCGACGGACTGGAAAAACGCCTGCCGTTCGAATTCATCAAATTGCACCACGAACCGGACGGCACGTTTCCGCACGGCATCCCGAACCCGATGTTGCTGGAGAACCAGGCGGTAACCGCCGAAGCCGTCGTCAAGCACGGCGCCGCGATGGGCATCGCCTGGGACGGGGACTTCGATCGCTGCTTCCTGTTCGACGAGAAAGGCGGGTTTATCGAGGGCTACTATGTCGTCGGCCTGCTGGCGAAGAGCCTGCTCGAACACAATCCGGGCGCCAAAGTCGTGCACGACCCGCGACTGACATGGAATACGCTGGACATCGTGCATGAGGCAGGAGGCGAAGCGGTGCAAAGCAAATCCGGCCATTCGTTTATCAAGGAAACCATGCGCAAGGTGGACGCGGTTTACGGTGGCGAGATGAGTGCGCACCATTACTTTCGCGAATTCTCCTATGCCGACAGCGGCATGATTCCCTGGCTGCTGGTGGCCGAGCTGATGTGCAGGACAGGCACGTCGCTGTCGGATCTGGTTGGCGAGCGCCAGGCGAAGTATCCGGCGAGCGGGGAGATCAATCGCGAAATTGCCGACCCGAAAGCGGCGCTGGCCGGGTTACACGAACGCTATGCGGGCAAAGCGCTGCAGGTCGACGACACCGACGGCTACAGCTTCGAGTTTGCCGAATGGCGCTTCAATATACGTATGTCCAATACCGAGCCGGTGGTGCGTCTGAACGTCGAGAGCCGGGGCGATGAAAAGCTTATGCGGACAAAAACTGCGGAGGTCCTCAAGGTCCTTGAAAGCAACGGCTGATTCGCGAGCGGGCACTGCCTGATGGCCACAGCACAGATTGCTGCTATCGGTTACTCGAGTGCGGGGGCGTTGTTTCTGTTGTTGACGGTCCTCTTGCTCAGTCGCTGGCGGGACCGCTCGAAGTCACCCATTCTCGCGCTGGCCTCGCTGGTGACTGCGCTGTGGGCCGGTACGCAATCGGCCTCGCTGGCCGGCACGGTGTCCATACCGTCACTGAACGTCATCACGGAACTCAGCCGAGGCACGATCTGGCTGGTGGCCCTGGCGCTGATCCTTCGCAGTCTCGATACCGCCGGAACAATCCAGTCCAGATTTCGTCGCTACGGACTGCTGTTGCCAATGGCGATGGCCGGGCTGGTGTTGCTGTCCCGATCCGGCGGGCAAAACGGCGCGCTGAATACGACATTGGTTGTCGGCTCATTCACCATGGCGTCACTGATACTGGTGCTGATCGAACAGATCTATCGAAACACGCCGCCGGACAGCAAGTCCGGTATTCGGTATTTCTGTGTTGCCGTCGCAGGCATGTTCCTCTACGACGCGCTGATGTTCGGTAGTGCGATCCTGGCGCCGCCGCTGCGTCCGGATCTTTGGGCAGCGCGCGGTTTCGTCAATGCATTGCTGGTTGTGCCGCTGGCCTATTCGGTCGGGCGGCGTTTTCGCCTGTCACTGAACACCCTGTTGCCCAGGCAGATCCTGTTTTATTCATTTACGTTGGCGGTGATTGGCGGCGCGCTGTTGCTGGTGCTTACCGGCGATTTCTACATCCGGCGCGTGGGCGGGACCTGGGCCGAGGTACTTCGCATCGTATTCCTGGTGGCGGTTTTACTGGTTGCGGTAATGCTGCTGGTTTCTCCGCTGATGCGGGCGCGGGCTCGCGTGCTGCTGATGAAAGCGCTGTTCCAGTACAAGTACGACTACAGGCGCGAGTGGCTTCGATTCATTGCGACGCTGTCGGAATCCGGTGCAGAGCAGGTGCCTACGACAGCGGTTCGCGCCGTTGCGCAGATCGTCGACAGCCCCGGCGGTGTGGTCTGGGCGCAGCAGGCAGGCGACCCCGATTACGTGCCGGTTGGATCGTGGCGCTACCCGTTACCGCTACAGCTCGCTATTGGCAGCGACTCGAGCCTGGTCGCGTTCCTCAACGAGCGGCAGTGGATTATCGATCTCAGCGAAATGAAAGAGTTTCCGGAACGCTACGAAGGCCTCGAGCTCGGCGAGCTGCTGCAGGACGAAGATGACTGGTGGCTGATCGTGCCAATGCTGCTCGGCAACCGTTTGTCGGGATTCATCGTTTTGCTCAAACCCCGCATGGTGCCGGTTCTCAACTTCGAGGATCATGACCTGCTGAAGACCGTGGGCCGACACGTCGGTACCCACATCGACCAGGCCGAGGCCGACCGGCGGCTCGCCGAGGCCAGCCAGTTCGGTGCTTATAATCGCCTGACGGCCTTTCTGATGCACGATCTCAACAACCTGATTGCGCAGCAGTCGCTGGTGGTGAAGAACGCGGAGCGATTTCGCGACAACCCGGATTTCGTTGACGACGCGATCGACACCATTGCCCACTCCGTGTCGCGCATGCGGCGCCTCATGGAGCAGCTCTCCAGCGGCTCGAAACCGCCGGTCAAACGCCGCGTCAACGTGTGCTCGGTGTTAAGCAATGCGATCGAGCGCAATTCACACCGCGAGCCGGTTCCGGAATTCGCCGGCTGCGACGAGGACATTATGGTGCTGGCCGATGCCGACCGCCTGTCGATGGTCATCGAGCACCTGTTGCGCAATGCCCAGGAAGCAACGCCTGCTAACGGACAGATCACGGTCGAGGTGAAAACGGCCGGCGGTATGGTCGTCATTTCGATTGTCGATACCGGCTGCGGCATGAGCCAGGATTTCATTCGCGACCGCCTGTTCCGGCCGTTCGACAGCACCAAGGGCAGCCAGAGTATGGGCATTGGCGCCTACCAGGCGAGGGATTACGCGAGCGCGCTGGGCGGGCGCCTCGATGTGAGGTCAGCGGTGGGCGAGGGGACGACGTTTATTCTGAGGTTGCCGCTGGCCGATTGATTCGCGTCATGCATTCGGCCGAAGCAGGCTCTGAATGCGTCCCGGTACCGAACCGAGTAATGACTTCCCCTTGGTGCGCCGGAACAAAATGCGTGACAGTGCTACCAGGGGACGAACGTATTTGTGTCTTGGCTCGAGCAGTGTCAGCCAGATAACCCGCGCATTCAGCCGCGTGAGGAACCAGCCGACTTTGCGACGGCCACTCATTGGGAAGGTCTGCAGGAGCCAATGGAGCACGCCGAGATTGATCCGACCCATACGCTTTCTCGCGCAGCGGATTTGATCGTCAAGTTCGGCCGGCACATCGATCAGGTTGCATTGCTCCAGATACAGCAGTAAGGCAGTCAGCGTGTCGGCGAAGATACTGTACCGCGCCATCCAGGTTGCGATCCTGGCCCACTCCACGGAAACGTCCTGTCGATTAACGAGATGGATAATGTCGTTGATGCTGATGACATTTACCGGCCACTTGTAATCTATCGCCCAGTGCATCAGCGTGTAGACAATCTGATATTCCGGGCTGAATCGATAGCACGGAACACCATCAAACATTGATTGTCGAACCTCAGCGCTGAATACTTCCCGCTGGTTGAGGCTCTTGTCGGCGAGAATGGTGCGCGAAACGAGCGAAGTATGAATCTCGATGGATACACCGGAATCCGGATGTCGTAACTCGGGCAAATGGTGGTGACGGGCAGGCGTTCGCGGACCTTCGGATTCCGACCTTACCCGATAACCGCTTGAGAGCAGCAGTTCGTTAAGCTGTGCCGAATGCCCTTCGCTGACCAGAACGTCAATGTCGCCCATGATCCGGTAATGCGCGGGTCGGTAGAGCTCGTCGGAAATCGAGATTCCCTTGAGTAGTACGACGTCAATGCCGGCGTGGTTCGCTGCGCGGAGGACCTCCGTGGTCGCCTTGCGCATTTGTCGGTAAATGATGAGAGCGGTGAGATGGGCGCTTCGAAAAATTTGATCCTCTTGCGCCGATTCCGGCGTGTTCAATCTCACGTCATAGGCCATCGGGCCGAGACCGGCCGAGACGATGTATTGCTGCTCCCAGTCGGTGTATGGCGTATTACCAGTATCGATTTCGTGTGAGCGCTTGTGGTAGCGCTCGAGCAACTTCGTTACATAAGTTCGGTTTGCTGGCATCAATTGTCTTTACGTTAAGCGAAATATTCTGCGCAAGATTTTGACGACCGAAATTTCTAATCGTTTTAGATCGTCAAATTCTTCGACACGCGGCAAAAAGTATACGACACGCGTCACACTCTGTACCGTGCGCCTCTCAAAGTAATTCGACATAAACTAAAGTAGAATTAGCTTGGCTGTCAGGGAATTGCAGTTTCTCCCAGAGACATCCCTGAGATTATAAGTGATTGTTTCCTCGGTGAAATCAGCTTAGCAGAGCTTACTATGCAAGAGTCAGAGCGTGAAATCACAGCCAAACCCAGAGCTGATTTGGCTGTCGAGTATATCGATGACGACCTACTGGTGCTGGACAAGAAGCACGGGCAGATTCATCAGCTCAATCATACAGCCTGTGTCGTGTGGAAGGGTATTGCGGCTGGAGACAGTTGGCGTACAATTGTTTCCAGTCTCGTCGATCAATACGAAGTGTCCGCAGACACGGCAGGCAAAGACATTGAACGACTGGTCAGCCAGTTCCGAATATTGAACTTGCTCGAATCGCAATAATTTAGATATGGAATTTAATTCAGGGAACATTTGCAATCGGAGCGTCGAATAATGAGTACAAGGCGTGAGTTCTTGAAGAAAGTTGGTTATACGGCGCCGGTGGTTCTCACCATGGCCGCAAAACCATCGTTCGCCAGCAATGGATCGGGCCGGCCCGAAGATAAGCCGAAGCACGGATCGAAGAACAAGAAGAAGAAGAAAAAGGCTGGCCGTCGCGGTCATCACGACGCGGCCTGGTAAGCTTCTCTTAGCAGCAGTAATCGAAAAAGGCGCCAATGGCGCCTTTTTCATGCCCGGGACTTACGGACAGGTAACTCCGGGCTGCAGCCTCTTAGCCACGATTTTCTTTACGGATACCCGTCGTCTTGGAATCGATTTTTCTGCAGATTTTCGGTCAGATCGTGCGTGTCGACTATGACGACCAATTTGTCGAAACCCTGATCTCCGCATGCTATTCGGCATTTGTACCCGCAAGTGGCATCGGCCAGACGCCCGCGCTGACCCTTATTGTGCGAAAGAGCGAAACCGGGAATCACTGGACGGTCGACGCTCGCGATTCTTCCAATCGTTGCGATGATGTTGCAGAACTCGTGTATGTCATTGAAAAGAGTATGACCATTGCCCTGCAGGAGTTGCGATCAGAGCTCTATTTCGTGCACGCCGCAGCAATAGCATTAGATAATAGCTGTACGCTAATTGTAGGAGAATCCGGGGCAGGAAAATCCACTCTTTGCTGGAACCTGTGCAACACAGGCTTCGTGTATATGAGCGACGAGCTTGCGCCAGTGCATCCCGAGACGCTCGAGGTCGAACCGTATCCGCATGCTATCTGCCTGAAGAGAGACACGCTTGGTTCGTTTCCATTGCCGAGACAGACGTTTACCACGGCAGCGACAATGCACGTTCCAATCCACCTGCTGCCATTGCCGGTTGCCCGCAATTCCACCAAGATCGCCAGTATTATCTTTCTCACCCAGGGCGACGATGACAACCCTCCGGAGATCGAGGACATATCGAAATCGGAGGCGGCCGCGAGACTTTATGCAAATAGCCTCAATCAGCTGGCACACGAGCACGAGGGACTGGCGGCCGCGTCAAGGTTGGTATCTTCGGCGAATTGCTTTCGCATCGAGAGAGCTGGCATTCGCGAGATGCGCGAAGCCGTAGCCGAACTGATCCGTTCCCAGGCAGCAATCACTGTTCAGTAGGCTTTCTTGTCCCTGAGAACAATAAGCGCTGTCTTGAAGATGATCTTGAGATCCAGCCCGAGTGACCAATTACGCAGATAGTTGAGATCGCACTCTACCCTGCGGCGCATGTCTTCGACGCAACTGGTTTCCCCACGAAGCCCACTTACCTGTGCCAGGCCGGTAATGCCCGGAGTGACCATGTGCCGGATCATGTATCCCTTGATCAGGCGCCGGTATTCCTCGTTATGTATGACGGCATGGGGACGGGGTCCGACCATGCTCATCGTACCTTGCAGGACATTCAAGAGTTGTGGCAGTTCATCAAGCGAATACTTTCGCAGAAACGCACCAATCCTGGTCACGCGGCTATCGAAGCGGGTGGTCTGACGCACATCTTCGTTGTCTTCCGAGACGTTCATTGAGCGAAATTTGTAAACAACGATTTCTCGGCCATCCAGGCCGTATCTTCTTTGCCTGAAAATAACGCTTCCACGGGTAGTTAGTTTTATGCACAAAGAAATCAATAGAAGGAGTGGGGCTAGCAGCAATATGAGAAACGAGGCTATTGCAATATCGCTTACACGCTTGACTACGCCTCTGGTGCCGTAGAAAGGTGTCTCACACAAAGCGATGACCGGTACTCCGTCAATCTCATCGGTTCGACATTGGATGAGATCAAACACGAAGATGTCGGGGACGTAGTAAATGGATGTTGTCGTATCGTGCAATTCATCCACAAGAAGCGATACTCGCTCGATATTTCGCATCGGCAAAGCGATAAAGATAATGTCGGCGCCGCTGGTCTTGAGATACTCGGGAATATCCTTGAGATTACCCAAGAGTTGCTCGGAATGCACAGCACCCAATCGATCGATGCTTCGATCATCAAAAAAGCCGGCGAGCGACATTCCCAGATGGGGAGCGGACCGGATTTTCTCGGCCAGCCTCAGGCCAAGCTCGTTCATTCCGGCAATAACCACGGGTCGCGAATGTTTTGCGGACAGCGCTAATCTTGAGACTGCTCTTTCGATTGCAACCTGCGCCAAAACAATAAGTGGCGGTGTAACGATAAACCACGTGAATAACAGCTTTCTGGAATACATTGTGGATGATTTGGTCGCATAGCCGAAAACCGCGAGTATGGCGCAGAGCAGGAGCCAGCCGACGGCAACAGAGGCAAGTTTCGCGGTGACCGGCTGTCGAATGTATATGTCGTTTCCGTTCGGCCCGCGCAATATGAGTATTGCCAGGAGGGCAATGATGATCATCAAGGCCTGATACGGCTCGTTGAAACGAATGGTATAGAACCACATGCACAGCCATAGCGACGCTATAGCTATGATCGCTGCGGAAACGCGATTGACCAGCTTCGCAAAACCGACCGGAAGGTCGCGCTCCAAGTTCCCCGTGTCTACCATGAGTATCTCGTCAAGCGCCGCATTATTGTTAATTTAGTAGCAAGATCGCCTAGCGCGAACCGGAGACCGTAACGCCATAGAAGCAGTCCGACGTTCGTTCGACTCATTTAGTCGCGCAGAACAGATTACCATATTGCAACGAACCGCAAACTGTGACGCAGTTCACGTTTTGGTCGAGAATTCAGGCGCGCCCTCTGCGAACGTGTTCGGCTTCGTTTTCATCGCCAATCTGAACGAAAACAGGTGTGCTGAAAGCAGGTTTAGCTTTGGAGAGGAGCGCCCGATCAGTCTGAATCCACGCCAGTCCGGGCAACTTGGAGCGAATATGTCAAAGACCATCGCGACCGGTCTTCACAGAAACCTTGGCGTTGGATCAGGCGCGGAGGGAAAGCGTGCAATCCGACCAGGATGCCCAACCCGACATACGGCAGTATCCTGGCGGCATATTGAATTTGCCGCCAGGTGGTTTGGTTGGATAAGTCGGGTTGTCATGATAGCCTGTCGCAGGTAGTCGGATACCTGCGGCGACCGCTGGCGAAGCAGAAGACCAACAAGAATATCCCACGATCCAGATCACGCAAATTGAAGATTCGGACAAGTCCTCATCCGGTTGTGGAACCGTACGTGGCCTGTCGGTGAGAACGGCGGCTGTGAGTCGAGACGGGACCGGCAGGACAGTAATTGGCGGTTAAGGTATCTGACGACAAAAAACACGTACGAATTGCGCGACGAGATGATGTCGAAATGTTTGACAAAATTGACGTAGTCCCTACGAGACAAATTGCGCTCGACACAAGGTACAATTACAAGCTTTTAGTTAGTTGGAAAACCACGATGATCAGGCTTTCTGCAATTTGTTTCATGGTAATGGCGTCGCTGGCTGGCGGCTTGAGTATTGCACAGACTAATAGCCCCGATGGCTCTTACAAATACACTCTGTTGCCAGGCGACATGTTGGAAATATCCGTGTGGAAGGAGCCGGAACTTCAAAAAAGTGTTTTGATTCGGCCGGACGGTAGATTCTCATTTCCGCTCATCGGTGACGTACTTGCACTGGGAAAAACGGTAACGGAAATTCAGAATGAACTGACTGAGACACTAAAACAATTCATTCCCGAAGCAGTTCTTACCGTAACGGTTACAGATGTTGCCGGGAATAAGATTTACGTTCTTGGTCAGGTTAAAGAGCCCGGCGTCTTCGTTGTCAATCCCCGAGTGGATGTACTGCAGGCGTTGAGCATCGCGGGAGGCCTCACCCCGTTTGCGGCGGCCAACGATATTATTTTGATTAGACGTAGCGGCGATAAACAACAAACTTTTGGTTTTCGATACAGCGACATAGAAAAGGGTCGGAATCTGGAACAAAATGTACTGTTGAGTCCGGGCGATATTCTGATAGTACCTTGATGCAGAGATGAAACAGGAGCCTGCTTTGAAAAGTGAACATCGTTTGCCTCGGTATCAGTCGGCCATTCTTGCCGTGTTTTCATTGCAGGCGATTCCAGGCGCGACCGAGGCGGCGTCCGAGTTTCTACCGGATGTGAAGTTGGGCGCGAATTACATAAATGCAGAGTCCTTCGAAGCCAGCGACTCGGTAAACGACTGGGGCGGCAATATCGATGCGCGCCTGGATTATTTATGGTTCGATGAACGCGGACGTTTCGTTATTTCGCCGAGAATTTCGTCAACTCAATACGGTACTGCCCAGGAGCTCGATCGCGATTCGAAGAGTCTTGGTATCGGTTGGACGCGAAGCTACGCGACGGCAGAAGCAAGTCTTGGTATCAACTACTCCAGACTGGATTTGGTTAGCAGTGAGTTTGGTACCGTAACTATTGACCCCGACGGTGAAGTGGATGCGGGTTCGGAAGACAGCGGTATCGTCGGAAACGGTGATCGCGACCGGATCGGTATCAATGGACTGCTTGCGAAGAATTTGTCGCAGCGAGGCGATATTGTGTTTGCAGTCGACTACCTCGACAACACCTACAATGAGGACGGTCCGGAAACGAGAATCGATTTTTCTCAAGGAATCGGTAGTGTCGGATGGCGGTGGCGGCCTGACGAAAGGACTGCATTAACGTTCTCCGGCGGAGCGAGGCAATACGATGCAGACAATAATGTAAATGTTGATTCGTCACGCGTCGAAGCAATGTATGAAAGAAGCCTGTCCGAAACCAGCAACTTCTTTGCTGCGATAGGGTACGAGCAGCTGGACGGACAGCAGGGATCAGCCGATTTGGGTTCAGACGACGTCGTGCCGTTTCGGATTGGTGCATCCAGGGATTCGTTGCTGGGAACTTACAGCATCGAGTTGGCAAAATTTGTCAATCCGGTAAGCACCGGTCGGTTCGATGAGAGGACACAATTGACGCTGCTGGCTGAAAGGAGTTTCTCGGAAAGGCTGACCGGGGCGATCGCACTGGTTGCTTATCAGGCGAAGGCACTGGGCGTCAATTCGACGCAAGCTGACAGGGACTTCTTCTCAGGCCGCATGGAAATGTACTGGGCCATGACCAGCAAGTGGTATTTGGGAGTCGAGTTTTATCACAGCCAGCAGGATTTCAGCGATCTCGTTTCGGGCGCAGACACGAAAGTCCGAAGCGAAGTATTTTTCAACATACGTTACAAGAGTCAAAGCCGGACTCAGAGATAGGATAGTGGTATCCACCCGTGAATAGTCTACGAGAATATTTTGTAACTCTGCGCCGCCGCTGGGTTATCGTTTTTTGGTGCGCGGTAATTTCGCTGAGCCTCGCAATCATGGCGGCGTACGGTCCTGAGCCTCTCTATCGGGCTACTGGCGTGATCATGGTCGAGCAACCGGAAATATCACCGGACCTGGCAACATCGACGGTCGCAGGCGTCATCGAACAACGAATGCAACTGGTCAGCCGCCGCGTAATGAGATCGGAGAATCTGCGGCCTTTGGTTGAAGAGTTTGATATGTACCCGGAATTGGAGCCTTCCGACAGGGCACCGCAATTGCGAATGAACACGTTCATTGAGCAGGTTGATCCGATCTCCTTCGAACCCCTGGTCGGCGGCTCTGCATTCTCGATTCATTTCGATTACCCGGATCCCGCTGTCGCGCAGCAGGTGGCGCTGGCCTTGATCGACTTGTTCGTCGCAGATAACAGGGAAATCCGTACACAATCGGCAGCCGGAACGGAATCGTTCTTTGCCGCAGAGGCAGAGAGGCTTGCTACGTCGATAACCGAAGCCGAGGATCGCCTTGCGAAATTCAAGCAGCTTAATATAGGTGCTCTGCCCGAGGACATTGAGCGCAACAAACTAATCCTGGAACGTATCGGCGAAGATCGTAACGAAGTTCTCGCGGAAATCAGATTGGCGGTCGAGCGCCGCAATTTGTTAACCGTTCAGTTGGGCGATCTGTCGGGAGGCACAGAGTTGTCGAAGCTGCGAGCAGAACTCGCGGTTGCGTCTCAGAAGTATTCGGCGGATCACCCGGATATCAAGCGACTTAGTCGCGCGATAGCCGCGCTCGAGTCGTCCGGCGAGAACGCAAATACGATGGACGCAGAGTACATGCGTGTATCGGCTCAGCTGGCTGCTGTAGAAGAAGCGATAGCCGCTGCGACGATGCGAGATCGTGAATTGCAGCGGCGCCAGTCGGAACTCGAAGGCAAGCAGGTCCTGGCTCCGGAAGTCGAGAAGGAGTTGTTGCAGTTGACTCGTGAGTACGAGCTTGCGAAAAGCGAATACGAGAGCATTCGGGAAAAGCGTAGTGAGGCGAGGATTGGAAGTAATTTGGAGGATCAGGACAAAGGGCAGCGCTATACGGTCATTCGTCAACCCTATGCCGATCCGTCGCCGATATCGCCGAATCGAGTGGGGATTTTCCTTATTGGCATACTGTTCGCTATCGGCGGCAGCGCCGCGCTGGTATCGCTGCGCGAAAGTGCTGATACGACGGTAAGAGGGGCGCGTGATGTCGAAGCTGTTTTGCAAGGTCCGCCGATCGCTGTGATTCCTATAATTCGTAACGAAGACGACTCGCGTCGGCGATTCAAGCAATTGGCAGTACACGGAGCGGCATTAATCGTCGTTGGTTCGCTTACAATCGGAATAGTACTCAATGGGTAAACTGGAAACAGCACTGCGTCGGGCGAAAGAACTACACGCAGGCAAACGCGGTAGCCGCCGTGAATCGCCAATTGCTGAAACGGATGCGGATCAGCCAGGTTCGGCTGGAATTTGGCAGAATCTCGCACGCGTCGAGCTTGACACCGATACCATGGCGAGGCATCGGCTCACGGAAGGGTCGAAGCAATATTTCGGTGCCGCTATGGCTTACAACATGTTGCGTACCCGGTTGATCAAGCGTATGCGCGACAATGCCTGGTCATCGGTGATTGTAACCAGCCCGAATCCTGGCGCAGGAAAGACGGTCACGGCATTGAACCTGGCGTTCAGCCTGGCTCGAGAGCAGAGCCAACGGACCTATCTGATCGATCTGGATTTCCGGGTACCGAGTTTGCATACCTACGTCGGAGTGACGCCGACCAGGGATATTACCAGTTACCTCGATGGTGAGTGCTCGGCGTCCGAGGTTGTATCGGCGAGCGCTATCGACCGGCTGTATTTCGGATTCAACACTGTGCAACATGAGTATTCAGCAGAGCTCCTGACCTCGCGTCGCATGCGGGAATTCGTGGGTGCGCTGAAGGATAACGACCCGAACGCAGCCATAATTTACGACGCACCGCCGGTACTGGCGGCAGACGATGTGCTGGCGTTTGGCCCGTTGGCTGATGCGGTACTTCTGGTAGTTGCGGAGGGCGAGACCAGTCGCGACGATCTGGCCAAAGCGGTCGATCTGCTGAGCGACG
>JAOUGX010000018.1 GCA_029865385.1 Gammaproteobacteria bacterium | reverse complement strand
CCGCGAGAACAAAAGGCTCCGGACCGACGCCCAATTGCTGTGCGATGGAAACGGCAATCGGCGTGCCGATGACTGCCGCCGCATTGTTGGACACGATGTTCGTCAGCACGGTCATGATCAGCATGAAGGCGCTGAGAATGACCGGCGTTGGAAGTTGCGCCGCAATATCGACGAATCCTGTGGCAAGAAAATCCGCCATGCCTGTGCCCATCAGCGCACGGCCCAGCGCCAGGCTGGTGACGATGATCATGATGACCTGGGCAGACAGGGCATCCGCGGCATCGCGCCAGTTGAGGCAGCCGAGTGCCAGCATGGCGCCGACACCGATAAGTGCACTGACCGAAATCGGCATCCAGCCGAGCGCGGCGACCAGCACCACGAGTCCCATGACCGCCAACGCACGATTCGCCCTGTGCGTGTGCGGCAAATCCGTCGTGCCGTCGAGGACCAGCATGGTGCCGCTGGCTTTCAATGAATCGATACCGTCTTTCGTGCCCTGAACCAGCAGTACGTCACCAGCGCGCAGCCGCGTACTGTTCAGATCGCCGGTGACCTGCGAACTCGGCGCCCGAGCGCGATGTATTGCAAGTGGCATGAGCCCGTAATTGGCACTGAAGCGGGCGGCGGCGAGACTGCGCAAATGCAGCGGCGACCCACGTGTAACGACGACCTCGGCCAGTTGCTGGCCCTCGGCCGTCAGCGGCGTATTTTCATCGATCGGATGTTCGTCATCCGACATGTTGTAAAGCGTCGCGCCAAGCAACTGCTCGTAGTACTTCAGGTTCTCCGGCGAGTCCTTGACGAACAACCGGTCGCCGGGTTGCAGTTTCAGCGAAGGCAGCTTGGCAAGAAACAAAGAATCGCCGCGCAGGATCTTGTCGACCCGCATTTGCCCATTGGTTTTTGCGAGCACCTTGGACAAGGATTCGCCGTGTGCGAAGCCGTCTTCCTGAATTGACAGCTGTCCGTTAAAGATGCGCGGCGTCGTATCGGCCATCGGCGGCACGCGATCCGGCAACAAGCGCGGCGCAACCAGCCAAAGGAACAGGATGCCGGCGCCGCCGACGATGGCCGCCGGCAGGACGAAGTCGAACATGCCGAAAGTCTTCAGTCCCATGTCGTGCGAGATGCCGACCACCAGCAGGTTCGTCGACGTTCCTATGGTCGTCGACATGCCACCGATAATGGTCGCGAGTCCCATCGGCATCATGACGCTGGATACAGGGAACTTAACGCGTATCGAGACACCGACGAGTATCGGCATCAGCAATACTACAATAGGCGTGTTGTTCATGAATGCGCTGAGTATTGCAGCGGCCGTCAGGGTAACGACTGACGCGAGCACCGGCTGCGTCGACCACGCGCGACTGACCACTGCAGCAAGCGGCTGCAGTGCGCCCGTTGTTTCCAGCGCTTTGCCAACCATCATGAGAGCACAGATAGTTACCAGCGCTTCGTTGCCAAGACCTGCAAAGAAATCGACCGGCCGCAGCGAAACGCTGCCGCCTTCGTAAGGAAAAAATTGAAAGCCCGCGACAAGAATAATCAGTATTGCGAGACTCGATGTCTCGAGCGGCAGGTTATCGCGGGTGAACAGAAACAGTGCGACGGCGGTAAGCAGCAGCACCGCAATTCCATGTGCGTCGGGTGTAATCGCCGGCAATCCATTAACCTCTGTAACGAGTCAGGAAAAGGCAGGGCAACGTCCGCTGCGCTGCTTACCCGTTATTCACTGGATCGCAAACGGTATATCAGTTTACACCCCCGCCGCAACGTGTGAGCGCCTGTTGTCTCTCATGATCACCGCCCAAGCGCGCCGGTGGAAATTGCTGAAGTCAGTTGCGCTCCAGCCCGTAAAGGCCGGTGCCCCCCTGAAACTGACTGCGTCTGCGTGTGCGAGAACAGGAAGAAGATCGGTGAAACCGGGCGATGCGCGTCCTGTGCGGGGCAGCACCGAATACGGCGACAGGACCAGCAGGTTTCTGTTCCTGACAGCTTCCGTTTGCAGAGTATGCTGCCAGCGCCCTCTCCAGATTGCCCGGTGTTCGGCACATTGCCAGGTATTCGACGGATCGGTTTGCAGCAGCGATGGCAGGGTTTCACTGTTGCGGGCGAGCGCCTTGGAGTGGTCCCAGAGTTCGTTTTGAATCGCCCCGACGACTCTTTCCACCCAGCGAAGGCTTCGGATTTCGGACGGTTCGAGCCGACGCTCGTTCAGCAGATCGCCTATTCCATTCAACAGCAGTGCGATGCGATTGTTGATCTGCGAATCGTTGCGCTGCGCCGGCGATGAACATTGCAGCGAGCCGGCGATTTCTTCGTTCAATTCAAGGCAGGCGTGCAGGGCCGTTCGCAAGGACGGTATGTGCAGGCGGCCCTTGCCATCGGAAAAGTCCGGCAGAAAGATTTCCACTGGCAGCCACGCACTCTCCGCCGGAACCGGCATCGATAGCGCCGGCAAAATCGACGATGTTTTCTGATCGCAGAGCAGCGAGCACCGGCTGCGGACCGATTCGGAGTAAACCGCTTGCACGGCGCGAGGTTGCACACGCCTGTGCCACAGGTCGATCCAGTTGGCATCGGTTGCAGCCTGGACACGGCTGTCTGTGTGGTGCTGCATTTGCAGGCTGTCCAGAAAGACATAGCGAGGCCCTTTGCCCAGGGATGACGTGATCACAAGAAAAGCCTGCAATGGAAGGACGTGTGAACGAACACAGATCCCCAGCAGGTTTCCCGCAAGCCACTGATCGGACATTGCGTCTTTGATGGCCAGGCAGAACGACGCAAGCGTGCCGCTCGAGTCGTGAGCGCTGTCCAGGCCGATCAGTGCCAGTGTTGTTGGCACACGGCCTGCCAGAGCCTTTCCCAGCCTGTCGTTCAGCGTGGAAGCCGCGGGACCTGATTGCAGGTAGTCGCTGACAGAAACGGTCAGCGGCAGTCCGGCTGTCCGAGCCCCGTGTCCGCTGGCAAACAGATGCGGCCGCAGTTTGTGCTGACGCAGCCGGCCCATGAAGCCGCGCAGTGCCGGGTCAGCATCCGGCAGGGATCCGTGTAACGTGCGCCCTGATCTGCTTTCAAGACTTTCCAGCATCTCTGGTCCTTCCGTGGACAAGAGCTTATTCTGCCGCCACCCCGGGATCGGCAGCTAGGCATTTTCTGGGCAGCATGCGGAGTTTTTGCTATTGTCCCGTCCCCCTCCGCCGGCGCTGGAAAAGGCCAATATCCGGAGTGAATCAGGATGAGTCCATATCGTCCGTTACGGGCCCGGCAAGGCCCTCAACAAACCAGGGTGCACCAATGCCATCATTTGATGTTGTGAGTGAATTCGATGCTCATGAAGCCAGCAACGCCGTGGATCAGGCCAACCGCGAAGTCGGTACACGGTTCGACTTCAAGGGGACGGGCTCGGAATACACGCTCGACGGCCAGATCATCAGCCTCAAATCGCAGACCGAATTCCAGCTGCAGCAGATGGGCGATATCTTGCGCCAGAAACTGGCGAAGCGCGGCATCGACATTGCTTGCCTGAAGGAGGATCCGCCGCAAGTCAGCGGTAACGAGGCGCGCCAGCAGATCACGCTGCGGCAGGGTATCGACACACCACTGGCCCGGGAACTCGTAAAGAAAATCAAAGCGAGCAAGATCAAGGTGCAGGCGGCGATCCAAGGCGAGAAACTGCGTGTCAGCGGAAAAAAGCGGGACGACTTGCAAGCCGTGATCCAGTTATTGAAGCAGGCGGACGTCGAACTACCTCTGCAATACGACAACTTCCGCGACTGAGCAGACGAACGGCGGGCGAGATCGTGTACAAGAAACTGCGAAGGCAGGACATCACGTTTGAGAACAAGGACCAGGCGCTGCGCCAGGACGTGCGCACCCTGGGCACGATGGTCGGCGAGCTGATTCGCGAACAAGGTGGCGATGCGCTGTTCGACTTCGTCGAGACTGCGCGACAACGAGCGATCCGGCGCCGCGAAGGAAATGAAAAAACCGGCGAGGAACTCGCTGGACTGATCAAGAACCTGGACCTCGAACTGGCTATCGAGGTTATCCGCGCGTTCTCCACCTATTTCCAGATGGTGAATACGGCAGAGAAAGTTCATCGGATTCGCCGCCGACTCGAATACCTGCAGGGCGAGGGTAACTACCAGCCCGGCGGCCTGGAGGAATCTCTCGTCAGACTCAAGGCAGCCGGTGTCGATCTGCCGGCGTTGCAGGACCTGCTGGACGACATAAGCATCGAGCCGGTGTTCACAGCGCACCCTACCGAGCCGACCCGGCGCACGATTCTGCGCAAGGAACAGAATATTGTGCGCCGCCTCATCGACATGCTCGACCCGACCATGTCGGCACAGGAGCGCAACGCCTGCCTGGAAAACATCAAACTCGAAGTCACAACCGGCTGGCAGACGGACGAGCACCCGTCGGAGCAGATGACCGTCGCAGACGAACTCGAACACGTGCTGTTCTTCGTCACCGACGTTCTGTACAGGGCGATGCCACCGTTTTACGAGGATCTCGAAAATGCGGCCGTGCGCATTTACGGCGAAGAAGCAAGAGGCCTGAAGATTCCCCCGATGGTGAAATTCGCCTCCTGGGTCGGCGGTGATATGGATGGCAATCCGAACGTCAACGCAAAAACGATTCGCTCGACAATGGCCCGCCAGCGATCGCTGATTCTCGATCGCTACTTCCGGGAGTGCGGCAGCCTGTCCGCCAAGTTGAGCCAATCGACCGGGCGCGTAGTCGTCGACGACTCAATCATGCAACGGATCGAGGAATACCGGGGCGTGTTCCGCAATGCGTATCACGCCGTACCGGCGCGGCACAGGGATATGCCCTACCGCGTATTCCTGCGGCTGATACAGGCGAGACTGCAGGCCACTTATGATGACGACGCGTATCCATACGAATCGGCGGCGCAGTTCGAGTCGGACGTTTCACTGGTCGAAAAGAGCCTGGTGAATAACAAGGGCAAGCACGCTGGCCTGTTCGCCGTGCGGCGTCTGCTGCGACGGATTGCTACTTTCGGATTTCACCTCGTAACGCTGGATGTGCGTCAGGATGCGCTGGTGCACAGAGAGGTCATCGGCGAATGCCTTGGCATCGAGGACTGGCTCGAATGGGCAGCGGAAGACCGGGCCGAGCGCATCGTCGAGGCAATCAAGACACGCTTCTCGCCGACCGGCCGGCACAGCATCGGTGTGCGAAAAACCCTGGCCGTATTCCAGGCCATCGCGTTCTGTCGGCGCAAGTACGGGCTGCCGGCTATCGGGCCGTTCATCATCAGCATGACACAGGGCGCGGACGACGTTCTGTCGGTATTGCTTCTTGCACAATGGAGCGAGCTGCACAATCGCCGCGACGAAGTGCCACTGGATATCGCGCCACTGCTTGAGACGGTTGACGATCTAAAGAATGGACCTGCGATCCTCGAGGAACTTCTGGCAAACGAACTTTATCGCGAACACCTCGCATTGCGTGGTGACAAGCAGACCGTAATGATCGGTTACTCCGACAGCAACAAGGATTCGGGGCTGGTGTCCGCGCGCTGGGCGCTGCAGAACGCGCAGATCGAACTGGTCGAGACGGTTGCACAGCACAATGTCGAGTTGAATCTCTTTCATGGTCGTGGCGGCACCATCAGTCGTGGCGGCGGCTCGACGCATGCTGCAGTCATGGGCTCACCGCCGGGGACGGTGAACGGCAGGCTGCGTGTTACCGAACAGGGCGAAATCATCAATGAGAAGTACGGTTTGCGCGGCATTGCCTTGCGAACGCTGGAGCAGGCGACCGCGTCGGTGGCGCTGGCGACCGCCATGCCGCAGCATCGCGGTTCCGACGAGCCCGCATGGCACGACACGATGCAGGTCATTGCCGATGTCAGCCGCCGCAAATACCGCGATCTCGTTTACAAGACTCCGGGCTTTTACGAATATTTCCGCAAGGCAACGCCGATAGACCTGATCGAGCGCATGCGCATCGGTTCGCGGCCGTCGGCGCGGCGCAGCGGCGCGGGCGTCGAGGATTTAAGGGCCATACCCTGGGTTTTCTCGTGGACGCAGTGCCGCTCGATGTTTCCCGGATGGTTCGGGCTGGGCTCGGGGCTGAAGGCCGCATTGCAGCAATTCGACGAGGATGGTCTGCGGGAGATGTCGCGCGAGTGGTATTTCATGCGCTCGATTACGGCCGATTCCGAAGCAGTTCTCGCCAAAGCCGATCTCGAGATCGCAAGGCTGTACTCACAACTTGCAGGCCCGTTGCACGAGCAATTCTGGCCGATCATCGCGCAGGAGTTCGAACTCACATGCGAACTCGTTCTCGAATACTCTGATCACGAGTCCTTGCTGGAAACGGATGTAACACTGCAGCGGGCGATCATGCTGCGCAACCCGTACGTGGACCCGATGAGCCTCATGCAGATCGACCTGCTGGCACGCTGGCGAGAATCTGCTTGCGAGGATGCCGAACTTTTCGAGGCGCTGCTGGCGAGCGTCAATGGCATTGCCCAGGGACTGCAGAATACCGGCTGATCTACCCGGTATCTACCCGGTCAATCCGTCACGAAGCTCACGTAGTCCCGCAGCGACTTCCTGTGAATGTCCGGCACGGTTGCACCGTCGGCCGGGTACCCCGTTACCAGCAGCAGGAAGGGTCTTTCGGTCAGCGGCCGATCGAGGATCTCGTTCAGGAATTTCATCGGGCTCGGCGTGTGAGTCAGGCAGGCCAGACCGGCGCGATGCAGGGCTGTAATCAGCATGCCGGTCGCCAGGCCGGTCGATTCGGATGGGTAATAGTGCTTTACCTTCTGGCCGTCCGGCAGTTTCGAGTACTTCTGCAGGAACACGGCGATCAGGTACGGGGCAGTTTCCAGGAACGGCTTTTCCGAGTCCGTGCCCAGCGGTTCCAGTGCGGCCAGCCATTCCGCTGAAGCCCGGTGTTGGTAAAACTCCCGCTCTTCGGCTTCCGCCGCTTCGCGGATCCGCCGCTTGGTCTTTGCCCCGCTGACCACGACGAAGTGCCATGGCTGAAGATTCGCACCGCTGGGTGCGGTTCCAGCTATGCGCAGCGCGGTTTCGATGATGTCTATCGGAACCGGTCGTGGAGAAAACTCACGCACGGTCCGCCGGCGGCTGACGTCTGCGTAGAAATCGGCCAATCGTTCGCGCATTTCCTCCAGCGGGTATTCACGATAATTATCCAATGGAATGAACGGGAATGTTTTCTTCATTCGGGCACCGCTTTTCGACTGCTGAGTTGACGCATGACGGTCCATTCCGTGGTTTCTGATTCCGAGCGCACCTTGCCGCGAACGGAAATGTCGGCCTTGTGGACACTTTCCCTGTCGCCGCTGACCAATGGATGCCACTCCGGCAGGTCCTCGCCGAAGGCCAGTAGCCGGTATGCACAACTGTCCGGCAGCCAGCGGAACGTTTCCGGCTGGTCCGCTTTCAGTACCAGGCACTCTGCGACTTTCCTGGCTCGATTGCTGTAGTCCGTGCAGCGGCAGGTTCCGAGGTCCAGAAGCCTGCAAGCGATGTCGGTGAAATAGACATCGCCGCTATCGGCATCCTCGACTTTCTGCAGGCAGCACAACGCGCAACCGTCGCAAAGGGATTCCCATTCAGCCGGGCTCATCGCCGCCAGCGATTTGCGTTTCCAGAATTCATCGGTCATCGTTCGCACTCTCCGCTCAATAGGATAGCTGCTTGGCGATATGAAAGCCGTGTTTCTCGACTTTGCAACCATGGGCGCCGTCGGCCTCAGCCGTTCGCCACTGAGCGATGCGCTTCCCGGCATAGAGTTCTTCGACGGTACATCGGATGCGCAGCGCCTCGATCGAATACGCGATGCGGAGTTCGTGCTCACCAACAAGGTGCGCCTGGACAGCGGTTTGATCTCAGCCGCAAAAGCGCTCAGGTTCATCGGCCTTACCGCAACCGGTTCGGACAATATCGATCTCTCGGCCGCAGCCGAGCATAACGTCGCTGTTTGCAACATTCGCGCCTATTGCACACAGTCTGTCGTCGAACACGTTTTCGCCGTATTGCTCAATTTCACTCACAGCATCGGGCAGTTCGATACCGCCGTACGCAATGGCGAATGGCAGCGTTCCGCGGACTTCTGCATGTTGAGTCACCCGATTCGTGAGTTGTCCGCAATGACGATCGGCATCGTCGGGCACGGCGTCCTCGGACGTGGCGTTGGCGACATGGCGAGGAATTTCGGCATGCGCGTAATGGTCTCGCGCCGCCGTGGCCAGCCGGCGGCAGACGACGGACGAACGGACTTCGATACAGTGCTCGGCGAGGCCGACGTCATTTCCCTGCACTGTCCGTTGAACGACTCCACGCTCGGCTTGTTCGGTGCCGAACAGTTCCGGCGCATGAAGAAGAGCGCAATTCTTATCAACACGGCCCGCGGCGGGCTGGTCGATTCGGCGGCGCTGGTCGCTGCATTGAGCAATGGCGATATTGCCGCAGCGGCAATCGATGTCTTGCCGAAAGAACCCCCGAGCGATGGTGACCCGCTGCTGGCGTACAGCGGCGCCAACCTGATCGTGACACCGCACATAGCCTGGGCGACGGCCGAAGCACGGCAGAATGCCATCAATGAACTGGCGAAAAACGTGCTGGCATTTCAGCGGGGCGAGAATCGCAACCGGCTTGTCTGAAGTCGTTGCAGGTTAAAGCTCAGTCCGGCCGCACGATCAGCGTCTGCAGCGCCATGCCCAATGCACCCCGCGCGCCGATTCGTTGGCGACAATCCGGTCGCCATCTTCATGGAAAAAAGCCGGGTGTTTCACGGTTCAGGCGGCACGAAGCACTTCGCTCGGCGCTGCGTTGATGGCACCGCGGGCCGCGATGAAACCACTGAGGCACACCAGCAATACGCCGCCCGCAAGTCCTGCGATCCACAGCATGGGATTGAACACGTAGTCCAGCTCGAAAAGCTGCACCGCGATAACGGACGCCAGTATCGATGCGCCTGCCGAGGCCAGCAATCCCGAAGCAAAGCCCAGCGCCGCAAACTCCGTCAATACACCGGACAACACGGTCCGCCTGCGCACACCGAGCGCGCGCAGCATGGCACTCTCGAAACGCCGTTCGTCTATCGTCGACTGTACCGCTGCGAACAGTACGGCAATGCCTGCGGCCAGCGTAAAGACGAACACTGCCTGAACGGCAAGACTCGCCTTGTCGATGATTCCTTTTACCTGCCGCAGAATGGCGTCCAGGTCGATAACCGACACCGTCGGATGGGCGCGCACGAGCCGGATCAGCAAGTCGCTTTGAGACTTGTCGAATTTCATGCTGGCGACGAACGTTGATGGAAAATCGTTCAGCGCGCCCGGCGATATCACCATGAAGAAGTTTGGTTGAAACGAGTCCCAGTTGACCTTGCGCATGCTGGAGATGGTCAGCTCGATTTCCTGGCCTGCTATCAGGAAACTGACGCGATCGCCAAGTCCGACGCCGAGTTCCGCTGCGGCCTCCTCTTCGATGGACACCAGCGGCGGACCATCGTAGTCCTCCGGCCACCACTCTCCCGCGACGATTTCGTTACTGCTGCTTAACCGGGCCAGCCAGGTCAGGTTGGCTTCACGATTGGCCATCCATTCGCCGTCCTCGACCGGGTATTTGCGGGTCTTCACATCCTCGTCGTTGATCGTCGTCATGCGGCCGCGGATCAATGGCACGAATTGCGGCACATCGATACCATCATTGCTGATGATCTGCGCAATCGACTCCCGTTCCTGCGGCTGGATGTTGATCAGGAAATGATTCGGTGCGTCCTCGTCCAGGGTTCTTTGCCAGCCTTCGAGAAGGTCCGTCCTGACAAATGTGAGCAACAGCAGCACCGTGAGCCCGAGACCGAAAGCGACCACTTGCACGGCGCTGTCGCGACCCCGCCGCGCGACATTGGCAAGCCCGTAGCGCCAGGCGATACCGACGCCGCCGCGTGAGCGGCCGAGCAGCGCAACGAGCCCCCGGCCGGCAACGTACAGCAACGCGGAAACCGCCAGCATGCCGCCGAGCACGATCAGCAACATCATTGCATCGCCTATCGCCTGGTAGAGCAGCGCCGCAACCGCAAGCAGTGATGTACCGGCGACGATGAGCCGTGACGGAGGTGGCGGCATCGCATCGTGACGCAACACGCGCAATGGTGGCGTATTGCGCAATTGCAGCAACGAGGGCAAGGCAAAACCCGCCAGCAGAATAAGTGCACTGCCGGTGCCGAGGACAACCGGTCCGAGCCCGGGATCGGGCAGGTCGCCGGCGAACAGGTCGGCCAGCATGCCGGTGACCCCGGCTTCCACGAGATAGCCGATGACGCTGCCAAGCATTACACCCAGTGCGCCGAGGACGAGCAACTGCATTGACGACGACGCCAGCACGAATCTCTGACTGGCACCGAGGCTCTTCATCAGCGCTACCGTATCCATGCGCCGGTGCGCATAGCGGCGCGCCGACATAGCAATGGCGACTGCGCTCAGCAGCAGGCTGATGACGGCCGTCAGCGACAGGAAACGTTTGGCACTCGCCGCCGCATTGTTCGCACGTTCGCTGCTGTCCTCCTGGTTACGTACGCGCACGGAATCCGGCAAGTCGTCTTCGACCGAGGAATAGAACTCGTCGACATTCGCCTGGTCGCCCGCAACCAGCAGCGCGTAACCGACCCGGCTGCCCTGATTGATCAGCGCCGTTTTCGGCATGTCGCGGAGATTCAGCAGCAGCGTTGGTGCAAGCGACGCAAAACCGATGGACTGGTCCGGTCGATAGGTGAGCACGGATGCGACACGCAGGTCGGCCTCACCGACGGCCAGCGTATCGCCAACACCGATATCCAGTTTTGCCAGCAGCGAGCTGTCCGCCCACACCATTCCAGGCGGCGGAATTCCAGCGGCAATTCGTTCTTCGCCGAACAGATCGTCCGCAATTCGCACGGCACCGCGCAACGGGTAACCGTCGCTGATTCCGATGACCGTCGCAAGCGCACTGACATCGCCGGCAAAGACGACGCTGGGAAACGATTGCGTCTCCGCGGTCTGCAATCCGTAATCCACAGCAGCATCTCGCCACTGCTGAGGCACCGGGTCCGGCGAGCGCAGGCGCAGGTCGGCCGCAAGCACCTCGTTGGCCTGGCGGGCAACGGCACGCCCGATCCTGTCTGTCAGGAACCCCACGGCGGTCAGCGCCGCAACGGCCAGCGCCACGGCCGACAGCAGCACCACTACCTCGCCCGAGCGGATCTCGCGACCGAAGCTGCGCAGAGCGAACAGAACGGCTTTCATGCGGCAGCTCTCCTGTCGCCGATCAGCCTGCCTGCGTCGAGGCTGATCTCTCTATCGCATCGGCCGGCAAGCACTTTATCGTGCGTAACGAGCAACAACGTTGTCGATGAATTGCGGTTCAGCTCGAACATCAGGTCCATGATGTGTTCACCTGTGCGGCTGTCGAGGTTGCCGGTCGGCTCATCGGCGAACAGCACCGCGGGCTCGGTAGCGAAAGCACGCGCAATCGCAACACGTTGCATTTCGCCGCCGGACAATTGCGACGGGTAATGGCTTACCCGCTCCTTCAGCCCCACCTGTTCGAGAATTCTCAGTGCGCTGCGTTTCGGCGTCTCGTTGCCCGCCAGCTCCAGCGGCAACATGACATTCTCCATCGCATTGAGTGAAGGCACGAGATGAAACGACTGGAAAACGAACCCGACATTGGCGGCACGGAGCGCCGCCCGGCCGTCTTCGTCGAGCGCCGTGAGGTCGATGCCGTTCAGCCGGATTGTGCCTGAGCTGGGCAGGTCCAGCCCGGCGAGCAGTGCCAGCAGGGTCGACTTGCCGGCCCCGGACGCGCCGACGATGGCGACTGACTCGCCCTTGCCGATGCTGAAACTGACATCCGAAAGAATGGTCAGAGGACCTTCCGGGCTGATAACCTGCTTTGTGACGTTTTCCGCGGACAGCACCGCATTGCTAATGATTGAATTATTCGACATGCGAAAATTATTTACCCTGATTCTGATTTTCTGCGCCGCGGCCAGCGCCGCCAGCCCGCCGACGATTATGGTCTTCGGTGACAGCCTCAGCGCCGGCTATGGTGTGGATGTTGACCGGTCCTGGACCGCTTTGTTGCAATCCCGGCTGGCCGCACAAGGGTACGAACATCGAGTGATTAACGCCAGCATCAGCGGCGAAACTACCGAGGGCGGAGTCAGCCGGATAGCCAGCGCCCTGAAAAACTTCTCACCCGAGCTGGTCATCCTGGAGCTCGGCGGCAACGATGGGCTGCGTGGCTTTCCAACCAGCCGCATGAAGGAGAATCTCTCCGAGATCATCGAAACGAGCCGGGCCAGCGGAGCATCGGTTGTGCTTCTCGGCATTCGCATCCCGAGCAACTACGGCCAACGATATACCCAGGCATTCGAAAATGTTTACCGGGACCTGGCATCGCAATACAACGTTCCATGGATCGAGTTTTTCATGGAAGGCATCGCTCTGAATGCTGAGCTGATGCAGGATGACGGCATTCATCCGAATACCGAGGCACAGCCTGTGCTGCTGGATAATGCGTGGCCGATAGTCAGCCAAGCGCTGACCGACAGAAACGATGACAAAGTGCGGCAGCTACTGCCAGCGAGGGATCCATAACAGTGGAAAAGATCTGGCTCAAGTCGTATCCGGAGGGAGTGCCCGCGGAAATCGAACGCCCCGCCTACAAGTCCGTACTCGACATGATCGAATACAGTGTCGGCGAGTACAGCGACCAGCCGGCTTATACCAACATGGGCACAACGCTGACCTTCGGCGAGCTCGACCGGTTATCGCAGCAGTTCGCCTGTTACCTGCAAAAGAAGCTTCGGCTGATGAAGGGCGAACGTGTCGCCGTCATGCTGCCAAACGTCCTGCAGTATCCGGTCGCGCTTTGCGGCATTTTTCGTGCGGGCCTGGTCGTCGTCAATGTCAACCCGCTTTACACGGCGCGAGAGCTCAAACACCAGCTCAGAGATTCCGGGGCGAGATGCATCATCATTCTGGAAAATTTCGCGCACATCCTCGCAGAGGTCATTGCCGATACCGATGTGAAGCATGTAGTAACGACCGGCGTCGGCGATTTGCTGAAATGGCCGAAAGGCACGATCGTCAACTTCGCGCTCAGGCACATCAAAAAAGCGATTCCGCCTTATTCTCTTCCGGGCAGCGTCACGATGCGTGATGCGCTGAAGTCCGGCAGCAGCCTCAAACTCGACCCGATCGAACTCGGCTTCGGCGACATCGCGTTTCTGCAGTACACGGGTGGTACGACCGGCCTGTCGAAAGGCGCGATGCTGAGCCATCGCAACATGGTCTTCAATGTGCACCAGGGAAAAGCCTGGCAAGGCGCCGCATTCAGCGACCTCGGGAGCATCGTCGCGATTACTGCGCTGCCGCTCTACCACATCTTTTCACTGCAAAGTAACTGCCTTTCGATCATGCTGCAGGGCGGCCACAACATTCTGATCACCAATCCTCGCGATATGCCCGGCTTCATCAAGGAACTCTCGAAACACCGTTTCAACTACTTCACCGGCGTCAATACGCTATTTGCCGGCCTCCTCAATACGCCGGGATTTGCCGAGCTCGATTTCAGCTCCCTGCGTCTGACGATCGGCGGCGGCATGGCGGTGCAGGAAGCGGTATCCAGGCGCTGGAAGCAGGTAACCGGGCGGCACATCATTCAGGGTTACGGCCTTACCGAGACATCGCCGTCGGCCATCGTCGTACCGATCGACACCGAGGAATTCGATGGTTCGACCGGCCTGCCGATTTCGTCGACCGAAGTTCGAATTTGTGACGACGACGGCAAAGATGTCGAGCCGGGCGGCATCGGCGAGATCTGCATCAAGGGCCCGCAGGTCATGGAAGGCTACTGGCGTCAGCCGGAAGAGACTGCAAAGGTCATGTTGCCCGGCGGCTGGTTCCGCACCGGCGATATCGGCCGCATGGACGAGCGTGGCTACGTTTTCATCGAAGACCGTAAAAAGGACATGATCCTGGTTTCAGGATTCAACGTTTATCCGAACGAGATCGAGAGTGTTGCTGTGGAAATGGACGGAGTGCTCGAGGCGGCTGCTGTGGGCAAGCCCGACGAAAGGTCCGGCGAGGTCGTCAAGCTGTTCGTCGTGCGCAGCGACCCTGCAGTGACCGAAGCGGATGTGATGGCGTATTGCCGCAAAAATCTGACCGGCTACAAAGTACCGAAGGAAATCGTGTTTCGCGATGAGTTGCCGAAGACGAATGTCGGCAAGATCCTGCGCCGCGCATTGCGCGACCAGTAATAAAGGGGCCAAATAAAGGGGCCGGATACATTTTTCATTCAATAAAGGGGCCGGATACATTTTTCATTCTGAAAAATGTATCCGGCCCCTTTATTACTGATGATAAGCCGGGCTAAAACGATGCACGGCGTCGACCAGGGCACCGAGATGTGCAGGATCGATATCCGGTGTGATGCCGTGGCCGAGATTGAACACGTGACCGGGCCCGCTCCCGTAACTCGCCAGCACCTCGGCAACTGACTCTTCGATGACCTGTGGCGACTCCCGCAACGTTGCGGGATTCAGATTGCCCTGCAGCGCAACCGCATCTTTCGTGTAACGCCGCGCGTCCGCAAGCGAGGTCGTCCAATCGACTCCGAGCGCATCGCAACCGGTGCCCACCATGTCAGCGAGCAATGGACCGGCACCCTTGGTGAAAAGGATCACGGGAATCGTCTGCTCGTCTTTTTCGCGCTGCAAACCGTCGACAATGGTCTGCATACTGGCCAGCGAAAATCGCCGATATTCATCGGCTTCCAGTGCCGCGCCCCAGGTATCGAATATCATGATGGCCTGCGCACCGGCCTCGATCTGCGCGTTCAGGTAGGCCATGGTCGTATGCGCCACCAGTTGCAGGAGTTGCTCGAGGAGCGCCGGCTCACTGCGAGCCAAGCCTTTGATTTTATTGAACTCTCTACTGGAGCCCCCCTCCACCATGTAGGTCGCCACGGTCCACGGGCTGCCCGCAAAACCGATCAGGGGCACACTGCCATCGAGCTCGCGACGGATCAGTTTTACCGCATCGAACACGTATTGCAGCTTCTCGCTGACGTCCGGGACGGCCAGCCGCTTGATATGCCCCGCCGTAACCAGCGGGTGCATGAATTTCGGTCCCTCGCCAGGCTCGAAATACAGCCCGAGGCCCATGGCATCAGGAATGGTCAGAATATCGGAGAACAGAATTGCTGCATCGAGCTTGAAGCGACGCAATGGCTGCAGCGTCACTTCACAGGCCAGTTCCGGATTAGAGCAGAGACTCATGAAGTCGCCCGCTTTCTCCCTGATCTTGCGGTACTCCGGCAGGTAGCGCCCGGCCTGGCGCATGATCCAGACGGGCGTACGCGGCACAGGTTGTCGCAACAAAGCCCGCAGCAGGAGATCATTTTTCAGTTTAGTGGTCACTTCGCAAACTGCGCGGCAATGGTTTTCTGAATCGCTTCGGCCGCCGCCTTCGGACTCTTCGCGTCACGTATCGGACGGCCTACGACAATATGGTCGGCGCCATTCGCGAACGCCTGCTCAACGCTGACAATTCGCTTTTGATCTCCTTCCTCCCGGTTATCGACCGGCCGGATGCCGGGCGTGATGACCAGCAGCCGATGATCGATGAATTCGCGCAGCTTCGCTGCCTCCAGCCCGGAGGAGATCACACCGTCACAACCCGCCTCTAGCGCCCGGCGCGCACGTGACAGCACCAGCGATTCCACGTCACAGGCAAAACCGAGATCATCGAGATCACCGCGATCGAGGCTGGTCAGCAGCGTAACCGCCAGCACCTTGAGCTGGTCACCCTTGTTGTCGGCGGCCGCTTCCATGATTGACTGATTACCGTGAACGGTCACAAAACTGGCGCCGCGGTCCTTCAACTGGCGCACGGCGGACCCGACCGTTGCCGGGATATCGAAAAACTTCAAGTCGGCAAAAACCTTCTTGCCGCGATCCAGCATCCAGTCCATCAGCTCGAAGTAGCCGCCACTCATCATCAGCTCGAGACCGATCTTGTAGAAGTGGACGGCATCGCCAAGCTCTGCCGTCAGGCGCCTGGCTTCGTCGCAGTCCGCGACGTCCATGGCGAATATGAGTCGCTCTTTGACCGGCACAGCATTTCTCGACACCAGGATGTGCTCCAATCGGGCAACGGGGGCGGCGCATTCTAACACCACGACAAGCGATGATTGCATCAGCTTGTCCGCGAGAGTTACGTCGCAAGCGAAGGCCGCCCGGCGGCAACATGTCGGGTGCCCTTCGAGCGAGTCTGGGTTTCCGAGTGAGAAGGGCACGCGGCGTGGTGCCGCCCCTTCGTCGCAATGCCCTGAATGGCCAGCCACGGTTTAGGTGAGACGCTCGAATTCGGCGATCGCGAAACGATCGGTCATGCCCGCGATGTAGTCGGCCACGACCCGCGCTTTCGCCGATTCGTCACCGCGAGCCGCCCGGCTCGAAAACTCTTCCGGCATTTCTTGCGGGTCCGTCATGTATCGGCCGAACAGCGACTGCACCATGTCGCGCGCATTGTCGGTCATCTTCTTGACGGTCGGGTGCCGGTACAGGTTTTCGCCGAGGAACTGTTTCAGCGCAAGGTGCTCTGCGGCGACAACGTCGGTAAGCGCAACGAGAGGCGCCGGCCGGGCGCGAACGTCTTCGATGGTTTCAGGGCCCGCCTCTTCGATGGCAGAACGTGCATTTTCTATCAGGTCGGTCACTATGCGATTGATCATCCGCCGAATGATTTCGTAAATCAGCCGCCGGTCCTCCAGCTGCGGATAGCGTGCGTGAACCGCCTCGAATTCGCGAGCGACGATGGATTGTTCCCTCAGTTGCTCGAGCGTAAGCAGTTTGGCACGAAGCCCGTCGTCGACATCGTGGTTGTTGTAGGCGATCGCGTCGGCGAGATCGGCAATCTGTGCTTCGAGACCCGGCTGGCGACGTTCGAGAAATCGCTTGCCTATGTCACCGAGCGCTCGCGCATTTCGTGCGGAACAGTGTTTGAGGATTCCTTCGCGTGTCTCGAATGTGAGGTTCAGGCCGGGAAAATCCGCATATTTGGCTTCGAGCTTGTCGACGACGCGCAGCGACTGCAGGTTGTGTTCGAATCCGCCGTAGTCGCGCATGCAGCTGTTGAGCGAGTCCTGGCCGGCGTGGCCGAACGGAGTGTGCCCGAGATCATGGGCGAGGCAAATTGCTTCCGTCAGCGACTCATTCAGCCTGAGTGCGCGCGCTACGGTGCGGCCGATTTGCGCCACCTCGAGCGAATGCGTCAGGCGGGTACGATAAAGATCGCCTTCGTGATTGACGAACACCTGGGTCTTGTACACAAGGCGGCGAAACGCCGTGGAGTGCACGATGCGGTCACGGTCTCTCTGGTATTCACCGCGATAGCGCGAAGCAGGTTCAGCGTAGCGCCGGCCGAGACTGCCTGATTCGATGGCCGCGTAGCTCGCGAGACCGATTTCGATGCCGGAATGCATTGCTCAGCCGCCGGCTCTTTTCAGTACGGCTTGTAACTTGCTTTCGTCGTAGTCGCTTGTGACAAACGCTTCGCCCAGCGATTTCAGCAACACGAATCGCAATTTCTTTTGCTGCACTTTTTTGTCGAGCTGCATCGCGGCGCCGAGGCGCTTTGCGCCGATCGGCGGTGGCTCGACTGGCAGGCCACTCGCCGCGATGAGTTTGCGAATTCTGTCGCGATCCTCGCTCGCCAGTCCGCTGAGTTCGGCCGCCATGATCATGCCGGCGGCAACGGCTTCGCCATGCAGCCACTCGCCGTAACCCAGGCAGTTTTCTATCGCGTGGCCGAAGGTATGCCCGAAGTTGAGCAGTGCGCGGCGACCGTGCTCCTTCTCGTCCTCCGCAACCACCGCGGCCTTGATTTCGCAGGATCGACAGATCGCCTCGGCCAGCAGGTCGCTGTCGCGCCGCAACAGTGCGCCGATGTTGCTCTCCAGCCAGGCAAAGAATCCGGCATCGAAGATCGCCGCGTGCTTGATAACCTCTGCAAGGCCGGCGCTGAACTCCCGCGCCGGCAGGGTCATCAGCGTGTCCGTGTCGATCAGTACCAGTTGTGGCTGATGGAACGCGCCGATGAGATTCTTGCCACCCTCATGATTGACTCCGGTCTTTCCGCCAACGGACGAATCGACCTGTGCCAGGAGCGTGGTTGGTATCTGAATGAAAGGCACACCCCGCATGTAGCAGGCGGCCGCGAAACCGGCAATGTCACCGACCACTCCGCCGCCCAGTGCAATGACGGTGACATCGCGGCTCGCCCCGGCAGCAACGAGGCCGTCGATGACCTCCGCCACACTCGCGAGAGTCTTGTAGCGCTCGCCATCCTGCAGGACTACCGATCTCGCATTTCGTCCGACAAGCAGGCGCAGCAATGCGTCGAGGTAAATTGGGGCGACAGTGTCGTTACTAACCACCAGGCAATCGGGCCCGACGACATACTTCGATAGCTCGAATCCGCCGTTGAGCAACTTGTTGCCGATGATTATTGGGTAGCTGCGATCGCCAAGCGCAACCGTCAGTTCGCGGGGTTTGTGCAATGCTCTGTCCGCCTGGTGGAAGCGACAAAGATTACCTGAATTGACCTGCCCACGTCTTGCCGCAAAGCGCGCAAACGGATCGCTTACAGGGCGTCGAAAATCTCCCGGGCGACGGCCTGCACACGACGGCCGTCCGTTGCCACCACCAGGTCGGCAATTTCCCTGTACAGCGGGTCACGAACTTCCATCAGCTTGTCGAGGATGGCGCGCGGATCGCCGCTCACCAGCAGCGGACGCTCGCGGCCCTTTTCAGTGCGCTGCAGTTGCTGGTCGACGCTGGTTTGCAGGTACACGACGAAGCCCCTGGCACCCAGCCTGCTGCGACTGTCTCCGTCCAGAATGGCGCCACCGCCGGTTGCCAGGACGATTCCGTCGCGGCCGGTCAACTCGTCTATGACGGCGGCCTCGCGTGCCCGAAAGCCTGCCTCACCCTCCTTCTCGAAGATAAATGGAATGTCCACACCGGTTCGCGCTTCGAGTTCGTCGTCACTGTCGACGAACTCGAAGTGAATCAGCTTGGCGAGCTGGCGACCGACGGCAGATTTGCCTGCGCCCATCGGACCAACCAGGAAAAGGTTCTTAGGTTTCATTTTTTCTGCCAGTCCAAGGCAGAAAGCCAACCTTGCGGTTGGCTTTCCGGCTTTCTTTGACTGTCGGCTGAGTTAGTAAACGCTGGAACCTTCGGTAAGAATGCGCGGCGTTACGAATATCAGCAGCTCGGCCTTGTTCGAGATGTTGCTCTTGGAACGGAACAATACGCCGATACCCGGAATATCCCCGAGGTAGGGCACTTTGTTAACCGTTTCGCGACGTTCAGTCTCGTAGATGCCGCCAAGTACGACCGTCTGGCCGTCACGAACCAGCACCTGAGTTTCGACGGACCGGGTGTCAATACTCGGCACGAATCCGCCGGTTGCACTCGGAGTCAATTCGCCGACGTTATCCTTGCTGACCAGCAAGTCCATGATGATGTTGTTGTCCGGCGTGATCTGCGGCGTAACCGTCAGGCTCAGTACCGCCTTCTTGAACTGCGTGGTCGTCGCACCGGACGATGCGGATTCCTGGTAAGGAATTTCCACACCCTGCTCGATTCGCGCTTCTTTCTGGTTTGCGGTGATGACGCGCGGTGTCGAAACTATCTCGCCGCGGCCCTCGGCCTGCAAAGCAGTCAGCTCCAGATCAACAAGGTACTCCGTCTCGAGCACCGCAAGGGAGAAGCGTCCGGCCGGACTGCCAATGGGCACATTCACGTTATATCGATCTGTCAGTTGCGGCAGCTCGATCGGGAATATCGTACCGTTGGTGCCCAGGTTATCGACTATCGAATTGATCATCGTGTCCGTACCGCCGCCGGTTCCCGAGATCACCGTCGCGCCATCCGAGCTGTTTTCGTTGTAGGCCGTTGCACCAAAGCGCACGCCGAGTTCGCGGCTGAAGTCGTCATTGACTACGACGATTCGCGACTCGATAAGTACCTGTCGAATCGGTATATCGAGAGTAGCAACCAGCCGGCGAATATTCTGCAGGCGCTCTGCGGTGTCATTTACCAGCAGCGTGTTGGTACGATCGTCGATCGCGACGCTGCCGCGCTCGGACAGCAGGGAGTTCTTGCCGTCACCGCCACCCATCAGCTTGGCCAGATCCGAGGCCTTCGCGTAATTCACCTGCAGGAACTCCGAATAGAGGGGCTCCAGTTCGGTGATGGCCTGCTTGGCTTCAAGGTCTGCCGTTTCCCGCGCAGCAATTTCTTCGGCCGGTGCAACGATGATGACGTTGCCGTTCTGGCGCATATCGAGACCCTTGGTGGTCATGACGATGTCCAGAGCCTGGTCCCAAGGAACGTTTCGCAGTCGCAGCGTTACATTGCCCTGTACCGTATCGGATACGACGATATTGCGACCCGAGGTCTCGGCCAGTAATTGCAGTACGGCGCGTGTCTCGATGTCCTGGAAGTTCAGGGTCAGACGCTGGCCTTCGTATTCCTTGGTTTCCGAGAAAAGATTGGATGACGTAGCCGCTTCATCTGCAACGGGGTTGATCTCGATAGCGAATTCATTATCAGACTGATACGCCAGCTGCTCGTATTTGCCATCGGCTGAAATAACGATACGCGTATCCATATTCGTCTTCAGCGTATCGACCGTTGTAACGGGCGTGGCAAAATCGGTTACGTCCAGCCGCCGCATCAGTTCGGCCGGCAGGTCCGTATCCTTGAATACGGCGACGACGCGGCCACCTTCCTGGCGAATGTCTACAGCAGTCGACGGCTCGCTGAGATTAACCATGATTCGTCCGCCGCCATCGCGGGTGCGCCGGAAATCGACGCTATTGATCGATCGACCGCCGCCACTCGACGCATAAGAAGATGAACGGGTTGCCGCCGGCGCACTGCCTTCAAACCGCGTCGATGCAACGTCGGTGTCACCGGCATCTGCACCTAGCGTAACGATAATCGTATTACCGCTTCGGCGCGTGTCGTAGGCAACCATGGAATCCAGGTTCAGCACAACACGTGTGCGGCCATTTGCTTCGGCTGCGAGCACCGTATCCAGCGGGCCCAGGTTGACGTCACGGCGCCGCGACGACAGGCCGAGAGCGGTTTCCGGCAGGTCGATAGCAATTCGCGCAGGGTTGTCGATAGTAAATGCCAGTGGTTCCGGCGCGGTTCCACTGAGAATGAGCTTCAGTTCGACTCGCTGGCCCGGCAGGCTCTGCACCTGAATGTCCTGCAACCGATTGCCTTCCTGCGCATTGGCTGTAAGGCCACAGAGCATGAGGATTACGCCCTGCGCTATTACTGCCAGTTGCGTCACCGAACGTCGGTATTGTGTGCCGATCATCGGCTTAATATTGAGCGCCATTCGAATTACTCCCAGTTCCATTCAGGCATCAGTTATCAAGACCGACAGCGGCTTCACGTTCCAGGTACCCGCCGATCCCATCCGATATAATTTCAATCAGTTCAATTTCCGATTCATTTACTGCCACGATTCGTCCGTCGTTCTGCCCCATATAGTTGCCGGGCACGACGCGATGAACCAGTCCGTCCGAAGTCTGTACCAGTCCAAAGTTCGTGCCACCCAACTCGAGCGTTCCGACCATGCGCAGCGTGTCCAGCGAAAACTGCTCTAGAAACTCGCGGCTTCGTTCCGGATCCGGCCGGGTCGAACCGGCAGCGGCGCCAGAGGCGGCCTGCGGCGCATCCGGCACGAAGGGCGAGCGAAACCCTTCCGCGTCGGCGACGTAAGTGAAGACCTCGTAGGGCGTGATTTCCGGTAACGGCTCAATGCGGCCGCCGGGTCGTGCCTTGATCTGGTTGATGTACTGATCGAGGTCGTCCATATCGCCTGAGCAAGCCGAAAGCGTGAACGCCGCGACCAGCATCAGAACCAAAGAAAACCTCCTGAGGAAAGCGTCCAACATTATTCTGCCTCCTCTATGTAGCGGTATGTCTTAGCCGTTGTCTCCAGCGTCAGCCGGTCGAATCGTGTTGCATCATCAGGCGTTATATTGATGTTGTGCAGGGTAACGATTCGCGGCAACGCAGCCACTCCGCTGACGAAGTTGGCGATTTCATGATACCCGCCCGAAAGAATGATCTTGATCGGCTTCTCGGCATAAAAATCTTTCGGAACCTCGGGCTGCGGCTGGAAAAGTTTCTCTTTCAGTCCTGCCGCGAGACCGGCTTGCGAAATATCGACGATCAAGCTCGGAATTTCGGTCTCTCCTGGCAGCTGGCGCAACATGGTGCCAAATGACTGTTCCATTTGTGCCAGCTGCGCCTTGTATGCATCATAGTTCGCCGCTTTTCTCTGCTTGTTCTCAAAAGTCGTGCGCAGATCCAGCTCGGTCTGCTTTTCCCTTTGTAACTGCGGCAACTTGTCCTCAATAATGAAAAAGTAAGTTCCGGTGCTGAGCACCGCAACGAAAACGATAACTATTACCGCGACACGAAATATCAGCGGCCAGCGGCCGACGTCATTGACATCAAGCGCCTTGAGTTCGTCAACCAGATTCATGGCCCGACCTCCATGTCATCTTCGCCTTCCTGGCGGACTTGCTTCAGAGCCAGCACGAACTCTGCCTGGCGAGCAGGTCCTGTCTCTGTCGTCTCGACTTTCTGCACATCGGGATCGGTAAACCACTCTGATGAATCGATCTGTCGCATCAGCGCCGATACCCGGGTGCTCGATTGCGCGATGCCTTTTAGTTCGACCTGCGCTCCGGTCTGCTTCATGCCGGTCAGGTAAACGCCTTCGGGAAGTTGCCTTGTCATCTCATCGAAGAGGTGCACCACTTCGGGGCGGCTGCTTTGCAACTGCTCGATGATCTCCATTCGTGCAAGGAGGCGCTCCTTCTGCCGCTCCAGGCCATCGATCTCCGTAATGCTCTTGTCGAGAATCGCGATCTCGGCGGTCAAACGACTGTTGCGACCACGCTGCTCGTCGATCATCTGGCTGAAGGCAAACATCACCAGTCCGAGCACGACGATGCCGGCAACGAAAGCGCCGCCCATGGCAATAAGGAATTCTCGTTGACGCCGCTTTCTGTCTTCTTCGCGCCATGGGAGGAGGTTAATACGTGGCATATCAGTCGAAGCTCCTCAGTGCCAGGCCGCATGCAGTGAGCAGTGCCGTCGAATCCTTGTGCACGCCCTGCGATTTGGCCTTGGAAGAAATTTTCATTTGTCCTAGCGGATCACCGATTTCAGTCGGTATTCCCACGCGACTGGAGATGACATCGGAGATGCCAGGAATGTTGGCGCAGCCTCCGCACACAAGGATCATGTCCGGCTGCTCGCGGCCACCGCCCGATGCGAGATAGAACTGCAACGAGCGACTGACCTGTTGTGTCATGTCATCGACGAACGGCTCGAGAACCTCCGGCTGGTAATTACTCGGCAGGCCGCCCTGTTTCTTGGCCCGGCCGGCGTCTTCCATCGAGAGGCCATAGGTGCGCATGATTTCCTCGGTCAGCTGCTGTCCGCCGAAGGCGAAGTCGCGCGTGTAAATGACTTTGAGGTCATGCAATACACTGAACGTGGTACTGCTCGCGCCGATGTCGACGATGGCGACAGACTGACCCATGCCGCCATTCGGAATCTGGTGGCTCAGCAACTGGCAGGCGTTTTCAAGGGCAAATGCCTCGACGTCGACCACGTGCGCATGCAATCCGGCCGCTGCTACGGCTGCCTGGCGCTGCTCGACATTTTCCGTGCGGGTTGCAACCAGCAGCACGTCCATGAGCTCGGGATCGTTGCTGTTCTGGCCCACGACTTCGAAATCGAAGCTGACCTCTTCCATAGGAAACGGTATGTACTGGTCGGCCTGGATTTCGACCTGGCCTTCGAGGTCCCGCTCGGAAAGGCTCGACGGCATCTGTATGACCTTGGTGATGGCCGCGTCACCACTGATGGCGATGGCGACATCGGTGGCTTTGGCGCCCGAGCGTTTTACCGCTCTGCGAATAGCTTCGCCGACCGCTTTGGCATCGACGATCGCCTTTTCATTGACCGAACTCGGGGGGGTTGGCTCCGCCGCATAAGACTCAACTCGGTAGCGTTTGCCGCTTTGTGAAAGCTCTATCAGCTTCACCGACGATGTCGTTATGTCGAGCCCCAATAATGGCTGAGATTTATTGCGGAAAAGCACGTGTTTTTCCTTCTAAGTCGGTAAGTTGCGGGCCATATCTGAGTCTGGCCTGAGCAAATCGATTTAACTATATATCAATAAAATGTTAAATAAAACGTGACTTTGTTCACGATCCGGTGATCCGTATGTTACTGATACAAAAGGGCGCATTCCGTGAACTGGTTGGCGGCTCGGAGGACTTTTGTTTAATCCGGCCTGGTCCGTTGTTATTGGTTTTTCCGCTGCCATCTGTGATGGCTTCATCCGGTGGCTGATTATAGCCCCCGGCGCGCTACTATTGACGCCGGCAGCCGTAAACGCATAGTTTTCGCGAAACCTACCACGAACGTTACGCTTGGGCCCGTAACCGTGCAGCCCCCTGATATGGCGGTTTTGGCCTGAAAAGACCGCGACCATGCAAAAAGCTATGAAACAACCCTCTTCTGATCCGGCGCGCCGCCGGTCGCGCAACGGCCGCTGGCGCGCCTGGCTGATACTGATGGCCGGACTCGGCAGCATTCTGGCCATGGCCGTAGTTTCAGCTGTAATCGGTGCCTACTATTACGTGGCGCCCGGCTTGCCGGCGGCGGAGACCATTCGGCAGATCCCGCTGCAGATTCCGTTGCGTATCTTCAGTCGCGACGGCCGCCTCATAGAAGAGGTCGGCGAACGCCGCCGTATCCTCGTGACCTATGACGAGTTACCGCCATTCGTTGTCGACGCTTTCGTCGCCGCGGAAGACCGGCGCTTCTTCGAGCACCCGGGCGTCGACTACCAGGGCATCCTGCGTGCCGGCGTAAGCCTGGTTCGCACCGGATCGGTAAGCCAGGGTGGCAGCACCATCACCCAGCAGCTCGCTCGTGATTACTTCCTGACACGCGAGCAGTTATATACGCGCAAGCTTCGCGAAGCTTTCCTCGCGTACAAGATCGAGCAGGAATTCACGAAGCAGGAAATCATGGCCCTGTTCGTCAACAAGATGTTCTTCGGTCAACGCGCATACGGCGTCGCCGCGGCTGCACAAGTGTACTTCGGCAAAGCGCTTGCAGACGTCAACGTCGCCGAAGCGGCAACGCTCGCGGGCGTGCTGCCGGCGCCATCGCATTACAACCCGGTTCGAAGCCCGGCAAATGCGTCAATGCGCCGCGCTTACGTCCTTGGCCGGATGAACGAACTCGATTTTATCGATGACGGCGCCTACGAAGAGGCTATGGCCTATCCGCTGGTGTCGCAGCTTCATGGCACCGCGAACGAACTGTCGGCACCATACGTTGCTGAAATGGTTCGCCGCGAAATGATCAATCGCTACGGCGAGGCAACCTATGCTGCCGGGTACCGTGTGCTGACAACTATCGATTCGCGGATCCAGCAGGGCGCCAACTACGCGCTGCGTAACGGGCTTCTCGAGTTTTCGCGCCGCCGCGGTTATCGCGGCCCGATCGCCTCGGCGCCAGTGGATCCCGGTCTGTTGCAAAGCCCTTATGCGGAGTGGCCCGAGGAACTGAGGGTCAGCTTGCAGGATTACGGCAATCCGGGAGAGCTGAAAGTCGCTATCGTAACTGCGGTCAACGAGGACAACAGCGCCAGCATCGTGTTGCAGGATGGTGTTTCGACGGTGCTGCCATGGCGTGGCATTTCCTGGGCGAATCCGTTCATTGACACCGAGACCTTTGGCCCCGCGCCGGAAACGGCAGCCGAGGTACTTTCCGTTGCCGATATTGTTTACGTCATGCCGGTGAAGGGCGGCGGCTGGGCGCTAGCCCAGGTGCCGCAGGCCCAGGCAGCGGTCGTGTCGCTCGATCCCAACGACGGGGCCATAACGAGCCTCGCCGGCGGCTTTGATTTTTCCATCAGCAAGTTCAACCGGGTAACTCAGGCGGCGCGCCAGCCCGGATCCTCGTTCAAACCCTTTATTTACTCTGCAGCGCTCGAACAGGGAAACACGCCGGCAACCATCCTGCTCGACTCGCACGTCGTCATTCGCTCTTCCGAGTTGGAGCAGGACTGGCGGCCGATCAACTACAGCGGCAGGACTTACGGCGAGGTGCGCTTGCGCGAAGCCCTGGTCCGTTCGATGAATCTCGCTTCGGTACGGCTGCTGCTCTACAACACCGGCATCGGCAATGCCGTACGACATCTTGCGCCGTTTGGTTTCGGACCTGCCGCGCTGCCTCGCAACGGTTCGCTGGCGCTGGGCGGCGGCAATGCGTCACCGCTCGATATGGCACAAGCCTATGCAGTTTTCGCCAACGGTGGCTACGCCATCAAGCCCTATGTCATCGACGCCATCATAGGACCGGACGACGAGATCCTGTACCGCGCCGAGCCGCAAGTGGTTTGCCGGGAATGCGAGCCCGGCGACGAGTTTTTGCGGCCCGTTGCCGAAGATAATGACGAACTCATCGATCCCTCGTTACAGCCGCAGCTTGCTCCCGTGGCGCAGATGTCACTCGAGCAGATGGCGGACGTTGCGATGAGCTATCGCCCGGATGCGTCGGCCGCTCCTGCGCTGTTCGACGGCGTTAACCGCGCCAAGCGCGTCATCAGTGAACAGAATGCCTACCTTATTTCAGACATGATGCGCGACGTCATCCGGCGCGGCACCGGGCGGCGCGCACTCACACTGGGCCGAAAGGATCTGTCCGGCAAGACCGGCACGTCCAATGACCGACGCGATGCCTGGTTCGGTGGCTTCAATGCGGACCTGTCGGCAGTCGTCTATGTCGGCTACGACAATTTCGAACCCCTTGGACCGGGAGAAGAGGGTTCGCGCACCGCCCTGCCGATCTGGATAGAGTTCCTGAGGATCGCGCTACGCGGTGCGCCCGAACATATGCTGCCGATGCCAGCGGGCATCGTCACGGTACGCATCTCCAAATCGACCGGCTGCCCTGCGCGCGCGTCTGACCCGGTCGAAAACGGGATGTTCGAAATCTTCATGATCGACAATGTGCCAACGTGTGAAATCATCGAACAGCAGACTGATCCGTTCAATAGCTCCGGCTTCGCCGAAGAACCGGAAGAGGAAGAAGCCGAGGACGATTCGCTGTTCTGACCCTTGTGTTCCGATCGTTGGGGAAGCGAGATGGGAAGGAAAAGAGATTTCGGTAACGACAGGGCGCGACTCGTCCTCGCGCAGGAAGCCGCGCGAATCATTGCGGAACAGGGCATCGAGGATTTCCGCGTAGCCAAGACCAAGGCGGCCGAGCGCCTCGGCCTGCGCGATCACGGATCGCTGCCTGGCAATGCCGAAATCGACCGCGCGCTTTCCGAGCACCTGATGTTGTTCGGCCGGGAGTCTCACCTCGACCTGTTGGCTATGCTGCGTCGGGCCGCGCTTTCCGCGATGGCACTGCTTGCACCGTTTACGCCGCGTCTCGTCGGTTCGGTATTGCACGGTACGGCGGCGGCGAACTCCGCAGTCAACCTGCACGTATTCGCCGATCACGCCGAGCTGGTGGCGGAAAAGCTGCAACAAGAGAAGGTGACTTTTCGTCCGTATGAGAGGCGCCTGAAAAGCAGGCGCGACCGCGCCGAAACTTTCGCCGGCTACCGCTTCCTGCGCGACGACGCCGAAATCGAGGCAACGGTATTTCCGGTTGACGGTGTTCGGCAGGCGCCGATCAGCCCTATCGACGGCAAGCCCATGCAGCGCGCGGACGCACGTGCGGTCGAGGAATTGCTTAGATAGGCAGAGGCCCGATGAAGTCGCCTGCAATGCAGGCCAATTTACCGATCGAAACGCATGCAGGTCGGCGCAAATTGATCTTAAGCGCGGTGTAAGTCGCAGCGACAAGCAGTCGCCTGCGATGCAGGCTCCTACAGGAGCGTTCGCAGCATTGCAGGAGCCTGCATCGCAGGCTACTCCTAACTAGCGTTTTTCCAACGCCACGTAATCCCGGTTCTTCGGGCCAGTGTAGAGCTGACGCGGCCGGCTGATACGCGCTGCAGGATCCGTAATCATTTCGCGCCAGTGCGCAACCCAGCCCACCGTTCGACCTATCGCAAACATCACCGTAAACATCGAGGTCGGGATCCCCAGTGCCTTGTAAATAATGCCGGAATAGAAATCCACATTCGGATAGAGGTCCTTCTCGATGAAATACTCGTCCTTCAGCGCAAACTCCTCGAGCTTGATGGCGAGATCCAGCAGCGGCGTATCCGTTCGGCCCATTTGTGCGAGTACCTTGTGGCACATTTCACGGATTATGGTCGCACGCGGATCGAAGTTCTTGTAAACGCGATGGCCGAAGCCCATCAGGCGGAACGGATCGCTCTTGTCTTTAGCTCGCGCAACGAACTTCGGGATGTTTTTCGCGTCGCCGATTTGCTCGAGCATACGAAGCACGGCTTCGTTCGCTCCGCCATGTGCCGGACCCCACAATGCGGCGATGCCTGCCGCAATCGCAGAGTACGGGTTGGCTCCGGAGCTGCCGGCCATCCTGACCGTCGACGTGGAGCAATTCTGCTCGTGATCGGCGTGCAGGATAAACAAAAGGTCGAGAGCCTGCGCAGCGATCGAGTTGATCTCGTACGGTTCGGCGGGAACGGCGAAGAACATGTGCAGCATGTTCTCGGTGTAATTGAGATCGTTGCGCGGATAAATGAACGGCTGGCCTGCAGTGAGCTTGTACGCTGCGGCAGCAATCGTCGGTAGTTTGGCAAGAATACGGTGCGTGAAGATGTCGTGTTGAGCCGTGTCATTTACGTTCATCGTGTCGTGATAATAGGCAGACATCGAACCGACGACAGCCGAGAGCATCGCCATCGGGTGCGCGTCGTAACGAAAGCCGTTGAAGAACCTCAGCATCCCTTCGTTCAGCATCGTGTGTCTGCGAATCGACGTGTCGAACGCCGCCAGCTGATCCTTGTCCGGCAGATCGCCATACAGCAACAGATAGGCGACCTCGATGAAACTCGAGTGCTTGGCCAGCTGTTCTACCGGATAGCCCCGATACAGCAGGACACCCTCGTCGCCGTCGATAAATGTGATGTCGCTCTTGCAACTTCCGGTTGCGACGAAACCGGGATCAAAGGTAAATACGCCCTGATCCTTATAGAGCTGCCCGATATCGATCACATCGGGCCCGATCGTCCCCTTGAGGACCGGCAGTGACATCGACTTGCCGTCCGGCCTGGTCAGCGTAAATGCATCTTTACTCATGTTTATCCTTGATCCGGGTTCTCCCCGCTGGCGGGGCGATGGCGCGTCCGGCCAGCGGGTAGCCGAATGCGATTAACAGAAAATCGGGCGCAGCGAACAAGTCGCCTGCAGCCCGTCATGGTGCCGGAAGCGCGAAACCTGAGCAAATGAAAGTGGCAGCGGATACCGCCAATAATCAGCTGATGCCGTACTTCTTGCGGAATTTATCGACCCTGCCGCCGGTATCCAGGATCTTCTGCTTGCCGGTGTAAAAGGGATGGCACGAAGAGCAGACTTCTATACCGAGGTCCTCGCCCAGCGTAGAGCGGGTCATGAATTCGTTGCCACAACTACAGGTGACTTTGATTTCTTTGTAGTCGGGATGAATCTCGGGTTTCATGTTGCTGATGTCCTTGAAGTTCGCAGGGTTTGTGCCGCGATGGTTCGAAAAGGCCGCGTAGCATATAGCGAAGGCTAAACAGCCGCAAGTCTGCCGGCGGCCCGGTTCCTGGCTGCCGAATTATCCACAAAAGCTGTGGATAAGGTTGTGGAAGGAAATTGAGTGAGTGGGCTAAGTGAGGATTTTTAAAGCCCGCTTATCAGAATGTCTATTTTATGTGCAAATTGGAAACTCTTTATTTATCAATGAGTTATTGGCCTTTTTGAACGGCCGGGCTGAATACCAGAGCTAATTACCCGGAAATCATAGGGCATCGCTTCTCGTTGTGCATAAACACCGGCCCGGCAGCATTGGCAAGCGCCCGCGGGAAGCCCGGAATTCAGTCAGTCCGGCAGGAATTCGGCTTGCAGATCGTTGAGAAATCGCCAGCCCAGCGGTGTCGGCTTCCAGTCTCTGCCGTCTGCGGAAACTATCAGACCCTTGCTAATCGCCCTGCCGAGCCCGGCCTCGACAGCACTCAGCGGCAAGCCGGTTTGCCGGCGGAATTCGTCTGTGCTGAATCCCTCCGGAAGGCGCAATACGTTCAACATGAATTCGAAGCAAAGCTCGCTCTCGCTGACGGCTTGCGCCGCCGCTGCGAACTGCCGTCTTTCGGCCTGCTGCATATAGCCCTGCGGATTTGCCGGCTTGGCGTAACGCCATATACGGCCGTCGGCCGATGTGAATTTGCCGTGCGCGCCCGCACCCACCCCCAGGTAATCGCCGAATTTCCAGTAGTTCAGGTTGTGCCGGCAACGCTGACCCGGCTTCGCGAATGCCGAGATCTCATACTGCTCGTATCCCGCGGCTTGCAACAAGCCATGCCCGAGCTGCTGTATCTCCCAGCTGGTCTCGTCGTCCGGCAAACCCGGCGGTGGCCGGCTGTGAAAAACCGTGTTGGGTTCCAGCGTCAGTTGATAGTAGGAAATGTGCGGGGCACCGAGCTGAATAGCCTGCTCGATGTCGGCACGCGCCAGGTCCGCTCCCTGCCCGGGCAGCGCGAACATCAGGTCGAGATTGATTGCATCGAAGCCGGCCGCCCGCGCTGCGTTGTAGGTTCGGACGATCTCTGCCGGACCGTGGATACGCCCCAATGCCAACAAGGTACCGGCGTCAAAGCTCTGCGCGCCGATCGACAGGCGGTTGACCCCCGCCTGCCGGTATCCCGGCAGATCGCCGCATTCGACGGTGCCCGGATTGGCCTCCATGGTGATTTCCGCTCCGGCGCCGATCGCGAAAACCGCGCGTGCCGCATCCAGGACGCGGCCGATCTGCGTGGCACTGAAGAGGCTTGGCGTGCCCCCGCCGATGAAAATGCTGTCGACGGCTCGTCCTGCCGCCCGTCCCGATGCCGCCTCGGCCTCGAGGTCCAGCAGCAATGCGTCGACGTAACGGTCCTTGGGGGCGGCCGGTCCGGCCGTGTGCGAATTGAAGTCGCAATACGGGCATTTGCGAACGCACCATGGCATGTGCAAATACAAGGATAGCGGTGGCAACTCGCGGTTAGGCATGGTCTCAGGCCGCAGTCATATGCTGCAGGTTGCGGACAAGCCGGCGCAGCGCCTTGCCTCGGTGGCTTGCAGCATTTTTCTCTGCAGAGGTCATTTCCGCGGCGCTTTTGCCGATGCCCGGATCGAAGAATACGGGATCGTATCCGAATCCCTGCTTACCCCTGGGCTCGCGCAGGATAACGCCGCACCATTTTTCTTGCACAATGATCGGCTCGAAAGCGTCGTCCGGCCAAACCAGAACCGCCGCGCAGTGAAAGCTCGCCTGCCGTTGGTCAGACGGCACATCGTGCAGCTCCTCGAGCAGCTTCTCGATATTCTGAGAGTCGCTTGCGCCTGCTCCGGCATAGCGTGCGGAGCGGACACCCGGTCGGCCGTCGAGTGCGTCCACCACGAGTCCGGAATCATCGGCAATGGCAGGCAATCCGGCGAGGCTGGCGGCGTGACGTGCTTTTAGCAGCGCGTTCTCGATGAACGTTGAGCCGGTTTCGTCCGCGCCCTCGATTGCCAGCTCCGACTGCGCAATGATCTCGATTCCGAGTGCGCCGAGAATCCCCGCCACCTCGCGCAGCTTGCCGAGGTTGCTGCTGGCCAGTACGCAGCGGGAGAAATCAGGCGACACCTTCACCGGCAAGAGCCCTGTTCTGTGCGTCGATGATCTGCCGGATGCCGGATGTTGCGAGGGCGATCAGCGAATCGAATTCATCCTGCGTGAAAGCGTGCCCCTCCGCGGTCCCCTGAATTTCTATGAATCGCCCGGCCTCATTCATGACGATATTCATGTCCGTCTCAGCTTGCGAGTCCTCGGCATAATCCAGATCAAGGACGGGAATGCCAGCATAGATACCGACGGATACGGCGGCAATCTGACCATAGAGCGGATTGCTCTTCAGTTTTTTTTCTGCGCACAAACGTCGCATCGCAAGCTGCAACGCGACATAGGCGCCGCTGACTGCTGCCGTTCGCGTGCCGCCATCGGCCTGCAGCACATCGCAATCCAGTGTCACGGTTTTCTCACCGAGCGCCTTCAGGTCCGTGGCGGCACGCAGCGAGCGGCCTATCAATCGCTGGATCTCCTGGGTACGACCGCTTTGCTTGCCTCGCGCGGCCTCACGCCCCGATCGCGAATGTGTCGACCGCGGCAACATGCCGTATTCGCCGGTCACCCAGCCCTGTCCGGCACCTCGCAACCACGGTGGCACGCGATCCTCGACGCTGGCCGTGCACAATACTCGCGTTTCTCCGAACACCGCGAGCACGCTGCCCTCCGCGTACTTCGTGAATTCAGTAATGAACTGTACCGGCCTCAGCTGATCCGGTTCGCGGCCGCTCGGGCGCATAGGCATTCCTCGCTCTTTGCTTGAAGTTCCGGCCGCCGCAGATCGGCGGCAGGCGTTCTTAAGGATAGTCCTGCCCGAGTTTACTCGCCGATCCAGAGCAATGCGGTACCGGTAGTGTTGTCACTGTGTGGCGAATTGCTGGCCAGAGCCTTCAGGCTCAGTGCTTTCAGGTTCTCGGTCAGCGTCGACGGGCTCTTGGTTGCCATCTCGGCCATTTCTTCATCGCTGATTCCGGACCACAGACCGTCACTGCATGCCAGCAGGACATCACCCGGCAGCAGAGGCTTTTTTCGTGTAATGCTCATATCGGGCACCGGCGCATCGCCGCCGATGCAACACTCGACGAAGTTCCGCATCGGATGGTCCAGCGCTTCTACTTCGGAAATAGCGCCTTCCTGGACCAGTACCTCGACGTGACTGTGATCCCTGGATCGTGATACCAGCTGGCCGTCACGCATCTGGTAGATCCGGCTGTCGCCTATGTGCCCCCAGAACGATCCGTTTTCCTGCACCAGGCAAACCGCACAGGTTGCCCGCGGGCGAAAGTCGACAGCAAGGTCGGCGCCCAGCTTGACGACTTCGTCGTGCGCCCGCGCCAAAGCCGTGTAAAGGAATCCCTGCGGATCGAACACGGGGAGCGGCGTTGCCATGAACATGTCCTGCACTACCTTGAGCCCGGTCTCCGCAGCCTTCGCGCCATCGGAGTGACCGCCCATGCCGTCGAACACCAGCATCAGTGCTGCATCTTCCGCAACGATCACGGCAGCGCGATCCTGGTTGTCCTGCCGGTCACCGAGTGCCGACACCTTGGCGTATTCAATGCGCATAATTCAATTCTGTAGCGATAGGTACTTTAAGTTTGGCTGAGCCCGTCAAACGGCGTTGCGATATACATTGCCGGCAAAATTGCTCAGAATTGCCCGGAGCCGCGGACCCGCTGCAGTATGCCGATACATCGCGCGGGCTTCTGTGATGCGTACAGTGCAATTATCTTTTTTCTGTCTGCGGCAAACCCAGGGGACCACATGTTACACAGTATGACAGGCTTTGCGAGGCACGCCGTGGAGTCCGGGATGGGGACTCTGACCTGCGAACTTCGTGCCGTCAACCACCGTTACCTGGACCTGCAGTTTCGACTCCCGGATGAGCTGAGGCCCAAGGAAACCGAACTGCGTCAGCAACTGGGCACGACGCTTTCCAGGGGCAAGGTGGATTGCAGCCTGCATCTGAAACGACGCGACGGCTCGGGCAAGGAAATCCGCCTCAACGAGCCCCTGGTACAACGGCTTTGCGATAGCGCGGCACAGATTTCGCTGGTGTTGCGAAACTCCGCCGCGCCGGTAAGTCCCCTGGACCTGCTGCGCTGGCCCGGCGTCATCGAGGAACAGGAAGTCGATACGGACCCGCTGTTCGAGGCTGCCACGGCCTTGCTGGCTGAAACGGTTGCGTCATTGAACGAGATGCGAAGAAGCGAAGGGGATCGCATCGCGGTCCTGCTCGAATCGCGCTGCAGTGAAGTCCTGTCGATCGCCAAAACGGTGAAAGCGCGCCTGCCGGAAGTGCTGGAAGCGGCGCACCGAAAACAGAGAGAGCGCATAGAAAAACTCGATATCGAGGCCGACCCGGCGCGGCTGGAAACGGAGCTGGCACTTATCGCTCAGAAACTGGATGTCGATGAGGAGCTGGATCGGCTCGAAAGTCATGTCAGCGAGATTCGCCAGACACTGGCAAGCGACCAGCCGGTAGGCCGCCGACTGGATTTCCTGATGCAGGAACTGAATCGCGAAGCCAATACGCTGGGCTCGAAATCAGCCGACGCCGAAACGACCCGAGCCGCAGTAGAGCTAAAGGTTCTGATAGAGCAAATGCGCGAACAGATACAGAACATCGAATAACGCTGATCGAGCTGTCGTGAAAAAGAATTCTGCAAGATTGTTCGTTATCGCTGCGCCCTCCGGCGCCGGCAAGACGACCCTTGTCAAAGCGCTGGTCGAACGCAATCCCGAATTGCGCTTTTCGGTTTCCTACACCACGCGCAAACGACGCGAGACAGAAGTGGATGGCCGCGATTACCTGTTCGTCAACGAAGTCGAGTTCCTGCGGCTGCAGGATCAGGGCGAACTGCTGGAGTCTGCCGTTGTATTTGATAACCGCTACGCAACCAGCCGCTCGCAGGTCGAGCGAATGCTCGCTGAAGGCCACCATGTCATCCTGGAAATCGACTGGCAGGGCGCGCGACAGGTACGGGAGTCGATGCCCGAATGCATCAGCATTTTCATCCTGCCACCGTCGCGAGCAGAGCTGGAGCGACGCCTTCGCGGCCGGCGCACCGACAGCGACGAGGTCATCGCCAGGCGCCTGCGGGATGCGCTCGGCGATATGTCGCATTGGGACGAGTTCGACTACACAATCATCAATGACGACCTGAATACCGCCATAGCCCAGCTGGAGGCTATCCTCGCAGGCGACAACGCCGCCAACCGGAACTCGAACCCCGGGCTGCGGTCCAGGGTTGCCGATATCGTCTGCTGACGGCCGGAATTCACCCGCAGCTTCCATCTGCCCACCGATCTGACTTACACTGGTCGGTCTGTTTGAATGCCGGCCAATGGCGGGCCACGATTGGAGTTAGGGGTAAATGGCTAGGATTACCGTCGAGGACTGTCTCGACAACATCGACAATATTTTCGAAATGGTGCTGGTCGCCGCCAAGCGCGCGCGCCGGATAGCTCATGGAGCAGAGGTACTTGTCGAACGCGAGAATGACAAGCCGACAGTTGTCGCGCTGCGCGAGATTGCGGCCGGTCATGTCACCCCTGCCATCCTTGATGAGATCGAGCAGCCGCCCGCAGACGAGTTCATGCAACCCGAGATTGTGGACGACCTGATCCCGCTTCGGGGCATATCGATCGGCGACTAATCGTCCCCGACAAGCGGCTTCTGGCGCCGGCGGAACGCATATGATCGAATGATCGAAATGGATTACGCCGCCACACTGCTTTCGAAAATCCCCGGAGCGTCTTCGTGGCGTGACTGGGGACTGCGGCGCCTGATCGACACGCTCGAGTCCTACCTTCCCGGCGAGCAAATCGAACTCGTCATCAAGGCTTATGAATTCAGTGCGGCAGCCCATCAGGGCCAGATGCGGCGCACCGGCGAGCCTTATATTTCGCATCCCGTGGCAGTCGCGCAGACGCTCGCCGACATGCACATGGACGCACAGGCGATTGCCGCCGCGATCCTGCACGATGTCGTGGAAGACACAGGTACCCCTGTAGCCCGGCTCGAAGAAGTATTCGATAGCGAAATCGCGGCTTTGGTGGATGGCGTCAGCAAACTGGACCAGATGCAGTTCCACAGTCGTGCCGAGGCACAGGCGGAGAGCTTCCGCAAAATGATGCTGGCGATGATCGAGGACATTCGCGTCATTCTCGTCAAGCTGGCAGATCGCCTGCACAACATGGAAACGCTCGGCGCGATGCCGCGTGACAAACGCGTCCGCATTGCCCGGGAGACGCTGGAAATCTATGCACCGATAGCCAACCGGCTCGGTATCAATCACCTAAAGGTCGGTCTCGAAGACCTGGGTTTCCGTTACCTCTATCCGAACCGCTATGCGGTGCTGGAGCGCGCGCTCAAACGAAGCAAGGGCTCGCAGCGCCAGTATATAAAGAAGATCTCCGACAAGATCCGCAAGGCGATGGAAGCCGAGGGAATAGACGGCGAGGTTTTCGGCAGAGAGAAGCACCTCTACAGCATCTACAAAAAGATGAACGAGAAAAAGCGCCCGCTGGCCGACATCGTCGACGTTTTCGGATGCCGCATCATCGTAACCGACGCGATCAACTGCTACCGCATGCTCGGCGTTGTGCACAGCCTCTACAAGCCGATGCCCGGTCGCTTCAAGGACTACGTCGCAATACCGCGCATCAACGGCTACCAGTCACTGCACACGACGCTGTTTGGCCCGAACGGCATGCCCCTCGAAGTGCAGATACGCACGCGGGACATGGACCGGGTTGCGGAATCCGGTGTTGCAGCCCATTGGCAATACAAGGCCGAAGACAAGACCAGCGCAACGCCGCAGCGCCGGGCTCGCGAATGGCTGGCGCACCTGGTCGAGATACAGGAGTCCGGCAGTTCGGAAGAGTTTCTCGAAAGCGTCAAAGTCGACCTGTTTCCTGACAAGATTTACGTATTCACGCCAAAAGGCGACATCATGCCGTTGCCGAAAGGTGCAACGACAGTCGACTTCGCCTACGCCGTGCATACGGACGTTGGTAATCGCTGCGTTGCGGCCAAGATCGACCGCAACCTGGTGCCACTGCGAACGCCGCTGCAGAACAGCCAGACAGTGGAGATCATCACGGCCCGCGGCGCGAAACCGAATCCTCACTGGGTCACGTTCGTAACGACGGCGAAAGCACGATCGGCGATTCGCCAGTACATGAAGAACATGCGCAGCAGTGAGTCCGTCGATTTGGGCAAACGCTTGCTGGATCGCTCGCTCAAGGATCTCGATTCGTCGTTACGCAAGGTTGGCAAAGTGCGCATGAAAGAAGCGCTCAAGGAGCTGGGCCTCAATTCTGACTCGGAGCTTTTCGAGCAACTCGGGCTTGGGATGCGCCTTGCGCCGCTGACTGCGCGCTTCCTTCTCGGCGTCAAGGACGAAAGCGAAACGAAGGTTTCTGCAGCAAGCCTCGTCATTGCCGGAACCGAAGGCATGGTAGTCAGCTACGCGAAATGCTGCTATCCGATTCCCGGCGACGAAATCATGGGCTACCTGAGTTCCGGCCGCGGTGTGGTCATTCACCGGAATTCCTGCGGCAACCTGATAAATTTTCGCAAGCAGCCCGAAAAATGGCTAACCGTCACGTGGGAGGGAGAGATCAATCGTGATTTCTCCAGCCAGATTCATGTCGATACCGAGAGCAAGACCGGCGTGCTTGCCGAGGTCGCCGCAACCATTGCCGATTCGGATTCGAACATAGAGCAGGTCTCCGTTCTCGACCGCCACGAAGACTGCACCGTGCTAAATTTCGTTCTGCAGGTGAAGAACCGGAAGCATCTCGCGGAAATACTCCGCAATATTCGAAAGATGCCGAACGTGATGCGTGTGTCCCGCGTGTGCGCCTGACGCCACGAAGATCTAACTTATAATTCACGGAGATAGAATTGGACAAAAAGCCGATACAAAGCGATCACGCACCGAAAGCCATAGGCACCTACTCGCAGGCAATTCGTAGCGGCAACCTCGTGTTTCTTTCCGGACAGATTCCGCTCGATCCGGTAACCATGGAGATCGTGAGTGGGGATTTCGAAACGCGCGCCCGGCAGGTTTTCCGTAATCTGCAGGCCGTCGCAAAAGCCGCCGGTGGAAGCGTCGACAATATTGTCAAACTGACCGTTTACCTGACGGACATGGGGAATTTCGCGACCGTGAACAAGGTAATGGGCGAGTTCTTCACCGAGCCCTATCCGGCACGGGCGGCTTTGGGCGTTGCATCGCTGCCGAAGGCCGCGGACGTCGAAGCAGAGGCCATACTCGTTCTCTGACGCGACGCGGCCACGGTGCAGTCCAGCAAACTGACTGAATCCCTGACGATCCTCAACGGCGTTGGGCCGGCACTCGCAGGCAAACTGCAGAAGCTCGGACTGTTTCGCGTCGACGATCTGTTGTTCCTGTTGCCACTGCGTTACGAAGATCGCACACAACTTGTCCGGCTTGGCGCACTGCGTCCCGGAATGCGTGCCATGGTCAGCGGCGAGGTATTGCTGGCTGAAACGGTTTTTCGCGGTCGACGCGTACTGCTTGTACGCATAAGCGACGGCAGCGGACAAATTACCCTGCGATTTTTCTATTTCTCGCGTCAGCAGCAAGCACAACTTCGAGCCGGTGTGAACGTCAGTTGCTACGGTGAAGTACGGCCGGGTCCGCTCGGTCTCGAAATGGTGCATCCCGAATACCGGCTTCTCCGGCCAGGCCAGGCACCGGTAAGCAGCGACTCGTTGACGCCTGTTTACTCGATTACCGAAGGCGTACAGCAAGGCAGGCTGCGCAACCTGGTCTCGCAGGCGCTTGCGTTGATGAAGGCTTCGCCTCCGGCCGAGTTGTTGCCGCGCGAGCTTCTGCAAAAGCAGGGGATGCCATCCCTCGAAGAGGCGTTGCTGTATCTGCACCGCCCGCCCCCGGACGCGGATCTGGAAAGTATGGCCTCCGGTCGCCATCCCTGCCAGCAAAGGCTGGCATTCGAAGAGCTGCTGGCGCATTACATCAGCCTGCGGGATCTTCGCCTGATGGCCCGGCGCGAACCGGCGCCGGCACTCGGCGATCGGGACAAACTGGTCGAGCGATTTCTCGGCAGCCTGCCGTTTCGCCTGACAAACGCGCAGAAAAGGGTCGCGAAGGAAATTTCCGGCGACCTCAGCGTGCCGCACCCGATGATGCGGCTGGTGCAGGGCGATGTTGGATCGGGAAAAACGGTGGTAGCCGCAATTGCCTGCCTGTATGCGATTTCCAGCGGCGTGCAAGCCGCGATCATGGCGCCCACGGAGCTGCTTGCCGAACAGCACTGGCAAAACTTCAACGGATGGTTTGCCCGGCTCGGCATCCGGCTCGCCTGGCTCAGCGGCAGCCAGAAGCGATCGGAACGCAAGATGTCCCTTGCCGCAATTGCCGACGGCAGCGCGCAACTGATCGTCGGCACCCATGCGCTGTTCCAGGAAGGCGTCGAATTCAGCAATCTCGCCCTGGTTGTAATCGACGAACAGCATCGCTTCGGCGTACATCAGCGGCTGGCGTTACGTAACAAGGGTGTCTCCGGCCAAAGCCAGCCACACCAGCTGGTCATGACGGCAACGCCTATTCCGCGAACGCTTGCGATGGCCGCCTATGCCGACCTCGACACTTCGGTCATCGACGAATTGCCGCCGGGCAGGCAGGCGGTGCAGACCATCGCGTTGCCGGATGTACGTCGTGGCGAGGTAGTCGCGCGGGTTCAACGCGCCTGCGAAGACGGCCTGCAGGCGTACTGGGTTTGCCCGCTCATAGAAGAGTCAGAACTGCTCGACTATCAGGCTGCCGAGGCCAGCTACGAAATGCTGAAGGAGGCTCTGCCGTCGCTTGCCATCGGCCTCATTCATGGCCGAATGAAAGCCGGTGCCAAGGACAAGGTCATGCGCGCTTTCAAAAACGGTGAGATACAACTGCTGGTTGCGACAACCGTCATTGAAGTCGGCGTCGATGTGCCGAATGCCGGCCTGATGATCATAGAGAACGCGGAGCGCATGGGCCTGTCGCAGTTGCACCAGCTTCGCGGTCGTGTGGGTCGTGGTGCCGCACAAAGTCACTGTGTCCTGCTGTATCGGCAGCCCCTTGGCCAGATTGCAAAAAGCCGTCTCGCTGTCCTGCGGGATACCAACGATGGCTTCGTCGTTGCCCAGCGCGATCTGGAACTGCGTGGCCCGGGTGAGTTACTGGGAACCCGGCAAACAGGCCTGCCGCAGTATCGGGTCGCCGACCTGATCCGCGATGCGCAGCTCATGCCGCTCGTGCAGCAGGCTGCGGAAACAATCACACGCTCCTCTCCGCAGCAGGCAGAAGCCATCGTTCGCCGCTGGACCGGCGACGCCGGCCGATTCGGCAAAGTTTGATTCGGACGTCAAGCATCGGTAGAAGGTGTCCGCATGAGCAAACCAGGATCTGACATCAGGAGCGCGCTTACTCGCCTGTCGCCGGGGTTCGCTGCCCAACTCAGGAATTACCTGCTGTTGATGCGCCTCGATAAACCGGTCGGCATCCTGCTGCTGTTGTGGCCCACGCTGTGGGCGTTGTGGCTTGCCGGTGAGGGACATCCGGACGGCGGGTTGTTTATCGTTTTCGTGCTTGGTGTCATCGTCATGCGCTCGGGCGGCTGCGTTCTGAATGATTTTGCGGATCGCAATATCGATCCCTATGTCGAGCGAACGAGAACAAGACCGATCGCCTCAGGTGCCGTCGCACCGATGGAGGCACTGACGCTTTTTATCGCGCTTGCGCTGGTCGCAATCGGACTGGCGGCGATGCTCAACCGGCCGGCTCAGATGCTCGCAATCATTGCCGCCGGGCTTACCATTATTTATCCGTTCATAAAGCGCTTCGTTTCCGTGCCGCAGTTTTTCCTTGGTGCTGCCTTCGGCTGGGCGGTGCCCATGGCATTCGCCGCGCAAACGGGTGCAACCTCGCAACTGGCCTGGCTGGTCTTTGCCACCGCTGTTATCTGGGCCGTCATCTACGACACGTTTTACGCGATGGTGGATCGCAAAGACGATATCAAGGTCGGCGTCAAATCGACCGCCATCCTGTTTGGTGACGCGGACCTGTTTATCATCGGCGCCCTGCAGTTTCTAATGCTCGTCGCGTTGCTGTTCATTGGCAACATGGCGGAACTCGGTGGCTGGTTTTTCGCTTCGGTGCTGCTGGCGGCGATTCTCATGGCATGGCACCAGTGGCTGGCGCGCCAACGACAGCCGGCTGCGTGCTTTCGTGTATTCCTGCTGAATCATTACATTGGCATGGTGATCTTCATCGGTATCGTGCTGCATTACACGTTCAGTGCCAGCTGAATTCAGGAGCCTGCACTGCAGGCGACCTCTATCGTGCTATGCCCGCGCGATGACAAGCACGCCGACCGACTCCGCACCCGCCCCGATCAGCACGCGCGCAATCTGGTTGCAGGTTTCGCCAGTCGTCATGACATCGTCGATGATCACCGGGTGGCGGCAACGAAGCGTTTCGCAAACCATGAAAGCATTTTTCAGATTACTGTGCCTTGCGGCAGCAGTGAGCCCGGATTGCGATCGCGTGGGACGAATCCTGCTGACCGGCCGGTACATCGGGATTCCACTTTGGCCCGCCAGAATCCGACAGATTTCCGTTGCCTGATTGAATCCGCGACGTGCGTGTCGCCAGCGATGCAACGGAACCGGGACAAGTGCATCGGCATCGATAAAGCCGCTGTTCAATAGTGGCAACAGCAGTGACGCGAAAGCCGGCGCATAGTAAAGCCGGCCGTGGAACTTGAAAGCCTTGAGTGCGGCGTCGATCGGGAAAGCATAGTTGACGGCAGAAAAGGCCCGCGTGAACACGGGTGGCTTTGCCTGGCAAGGCCCGCAGTCTGTTGCCGCCGCTTGTGCTGCTGCCAGCGGAACCGCGCATCGCCGGCATGCGGCGTCGGCGACCGGCAACGCGGCTAGGCATCTATTGCAAATCGTTCCGTAAGGCTCACCTGAACCGCACAGAGCACAACGATCGGGTATCAGGCTGCTACGCAGTTTGGAAAAACACCATCGCAGCCGTTCCTTTCCTGACAGAAGCAACATGCACTGACCTTGCCCGCCCGCACGACGCGCTTCGCCTGACATATCTGCACAACTTGCTGTGTTTATCTCGCCGCAACGCCGGATTCATCATATCCTTTGCTCATGAATGACCTGCCCGGCGCACTGAAACGCCAAGATGTACAGCGCCGCTTCGAGCGGGCCGCGTCAAACTTCAACTCGGCAGATTTCGTACACCGGCATACAGCCGCAGGTCTGTTCGATCGCCTGTTGCCAATGCAGATCGATGCCGCTTGCGTCCTCAATCTCGGCTCAGCGACCGGCCGGGATCATCCGCTCTTGAAGAAACGTTTCCGTGCTGCGCTGGTTTTCGGGCTCGATCAGTCCAGATCGATGCTGCTTCAGGCCAGGCGCAATCGTTCCTGGTTTTCAAGAGTTGACGATATACAGGCAGATGCGATGAGGCTGCCGGTTGCCGATGGCAGCGTTGATCTCGTCTATGCGAACCTGCTGCTGCCGTGGATCGATGACCTGCCGGCGTGTTTTGCGGAAATCGCAAGAGCACTGCGTAAGGGTGGTCTGTTCGTCTTTTCGACGCTCGGCCCGGACAGCTTCCGCGAATTGTGCGATCAATCGTCGGAGAACAGTGTCCGCGTGTTCCCCGACATGCACATCGTCGGCGACGAGCTGGTGAAAAGCCGCCTTCGCGACCCGGTGCTGGATGTCGACACGCTTTCCCTGGAGTACCGCGATCCGGATCGGCTATTCCGCGACCTGAGAAACGCAGCAGCCGGCAACAGCCTGCGGTCGCGCAGGCGTACCCTTAGCGGTAAGGGCAGGGTCCGGGCACTGCGAGACCGGCTGACGGGTAACGGGGCGGTGCTGCCTTTCAAGGTCACACTTGAACTCGTTTACGGGCACGCCTGGGGCGATGGACCGGCGCCGGTCGCTGGCGAATACCGTGTAGCTGCCGGCGGAATCGGGCGTCGCCGGCGCTGAACCGTGCCTGGCATCGGGTTTCGCCAGCACGATACCTGTAGGCCTTTGTTTTCATGACCTTTTTTATTGTCGCCTCGGATCGGATTGTTTGCATGGCCGGAGCGCTTTCAGTACACTTCGCAGGCTTTTTTGACCGGCAATCCCAAGAAACAGCATAGCAAGGCCTGAAGCCAACCCCGGTATCCCGTCGTTTCGGACATGATCGCCGGCATTGACTGCTGCGACCATCGTCGTGAATCCTGCGCCTGGCACAGATTGCCTTTCGAAACAGACAGTTGGGACAATACTGGAATGCGGCTCATTTGACCGCAGGGTGATTAATCAATGATTCGAAGAACCTGTCTTAGCGTGGCCGGGTTGATCGTGGCCGGCAGCGCGAAGGCCGATTGGGCGCTCAACATGCCGCGCGGCGTGACTGAGTTAAGTGTCCAGACCTACGACCTGCATATGCAGGTGTTTTACTGGTGCGTGGCGATTGGTGCTGTCGTGTTCGGCGCGATGATCTGGTCGCTCATCCGGCACAGAAAATCGCTCGGCGCCGAGCCTGCGAAGTTTTCGCACAGCATGGCCGCGGAAGTCATCTGGACGACTATTCCGATCATCATCCTGTTATTGATGGCGATTCCCGCAGCCGAGACGCTGGTCAAATTGGAAGACGGCCGCAAGCCGGACATGACCGTGGTCGTGACCGGTTATCAGTGGCGGTGGCATTACGCATACCAGGGAGAGGACGTTGCGTTCTACAGCAGCCTCGCCCGCACCAGTGCTGACGCAAGGCGCAAGAACTCCGGCATCGATCCGTTCACCGTCGAAAACTACCTGCTGGATGTCGACCGGCGGCTGGTCGTGCCCAAGGGCGCAAAAGTAAGAATCCTGCTCACTTCGAACGATGTGCTGCACGCGTGGTGGGTGCCCGATCTCGCCGTCAAGAAGGACGCCATACCGGGTTTCATCAACGAAACGTTTTTTCGTGCTGAACAGAGTGGTGTTTATCGAGGCCAGTGTGCCGAACTTTGCGGCATGGACCACGGTTACATGCCTATCGTCGTCGAGGTCCTGGAGCAGGACGAATACCAGGCCTGGCTGGACGGCCAGAAAAGCGCCGAAGCGAAGGTCGCGACAGCGAAATAGATTTGATTTTTTGCGAACACGCCACAATTACGTCGTTTGCATACGGAGAAATAGATAATGAGTAGTGCGGTTACCGCTGCCAACGAGCATGATCACGATCACCACGGCCCGGCCAAGGGCCTGAAGCGCTGGCTGTACGCCACCAACCACAAGGACATCGGCACGATGTACCTGGTGTTCAGCGGCCTCATGTTCTTTACCGGCGGGTTCATGGCGCTGATCATCCGGTCCGAGCTGTTTACCCCGGGCCTGCAGTTCGTTGCACCGAACTTTTTCAACCAGATGACGACGATGCACGCGCTCATCATGGTTTTCGGTGCCGTGATGCCGGCTTTCGTCGGCCTTGCCAACTGGATGATCCCGATGATGATCGGCGCGCCGGACATGGCGCTGCCGCGAATGAACAACTGGTCGTTCTGGATCCTGCCGGTTGCCTTCAGCATGCTGCTGGCGACGCTGTTCATGCCGGGCGGCGCACCGGCGGGTGGCTGGACCATGTATCCGCCACTCGTGCTGCAGACCGGCGACGCGTTTCCGTTCCTGATTTTCTCGGTTCACCTGATGGGCCTGTCATCGATCATGGGCGCAATCAACGTGATCGTTACCATCATCAACATGCGCACGCCGGACATGACCTTGCTGAAAATGCCGATGTTCGTCTGGACCTGGCTGATTACCGCTTACCTGCTGATCGCCGTGATGCCGGTTCTCGCAGGCGCAGTCACGATGTTGCTGACCGACCAGTTCTTCGGCACCAGTTTCTTCCTGGCCGCAGGCGGCGGTGACCCGGTGATGTTCCAGCACATCTTCTGGTTCTTCGGTCATCCCGAGGTCTACATCATGATCCTGCCGGCTTTCGGCGTCGTGTCCGAGATCATCCCGACTTTTGCGCGCAAACCGCTGTTCGGCCACGACTCGATGGTTTACGCCGCATCGAGTATCGCCTTCCTGTCGTTCATCGTCTGGGCACACCATATGTTCACCGTTGGCATGCCGCTTACAGGCCAACTGTTCTTCATGTTTGCCACGATGCTCATCGCCGTGCCGACAGGCGTAAAAGTGTTCAACTGGACGGCGACGATGTGGAAGGGGGCGATGACTTTCGAGACGCCTATGTTGTTCTCGCTGGCCTTCCTGTTCCTGTTCACGATCGGTGGCTTTTCCGGACTGATGCTGGCCGTCGTATCTTCCGACATTCAGTACCACGATTCGTATTTCGTCGTAGCTCACTTCCACTACGTACTGGTGCCGGGATCGATTTTTGCGATTATGGCAGCAGTCTACTACTGGCTGCCGAAATGGACAGGGCACATGTACAACGAGAAACTCGGTCAGGTGCATTTCTGGTTGTCGACAATTTTTGTCAACGTCACTTTTTTCCCAATGCACTTCCTCGGGCTGGCCGGCATGCCGCGACGGATTCCGGACTATTCAACCCAGTTTACCGACTTCAATTCCATCGCCAGCATCGGCGCAATAGGTTTTGGTCTCTCACAGCTATTGTTCGTGTACGTTGTCATCCAGTGCGTGCGAAAGCAGGGCGCGAAGGCCAGCAGCGAAGTCTGGGAGCATCCGAAAGGCCTCGAATGGACCGTGCCGTCGCCAGCCCCGTACCACACGTTCAATGATCCGCCGAAAGTCGCCGCGGAGGTCGCCTTTTCGTGAACGACGATGCCGGCAACAAGCGGGGTATCCGCAAGACGGCGCTGATACTTGCCGGCGTTGCCGTGTTCTTTTATCTCGGCTTCATCCTGCTTGGCGTGCTCCGCGCGTAGCGCCTCATGAAGACCGAAATACAGGGCAAGAATTCGTCAGGCCGATCGCTGAGCTGGAAACTCGCGATCATGGCTGTCGGCATGTTCGCTTTCGGTTTTCTGGTGTTGCCGCCGTTGTACGATGTTTTCTGCGAAGTCACAGGACTTGGCGGCAAGACAAACAGCAGTGCTGCCGAGGTTGAAATTGAGGCGGATGAAAGCCGGCAGATACGGCTGGAGTTTGTAACGACCGTGAACGAATACGCGCCCTGGGAATTTCGCGCCAAGACCGATGGCATCACCGTTAATCCGGGAGTCCTTTACGACGCGACCTTTGTTGCGAAGAACCTGGCAGCGAAAAGTAAGATAGCACAGGCTGTACCAAGTGTAGCGCCGCAACAGGCCGCCAGGTATTTCAAAAAACTCGAATGCTTTTGTTTCACAACACAGGAGTTCGCTCCTGGTGAGGAGAAGCAGATGCCGGTCAGATTCATAGTCGATTCTGATCTTCCGGATTACATCGATACGATCACGCTGTCCTACACTTTTTTCGACACCGAAAGACTCTCGGATAATTCTTCGGAGTTGTCTCACAACACGCACTCCACTCAATAACCCGTTTCCGGACTCGCCATGTCACAAACTGCAGACCACTATTACGTACCCCACGAAAGCCACTGGCCGATTGTCGGCTCGATAGGCCTTCTGCTATTGATGGTGGGTTTTTCCTCCTGGCTGAACGGGTCTGCCCCCGGGTTCTGGATCATGATGAGCGGCGTTGCCGTTGTAGTGTTCATGCTCTTCGGCTGGTTCAGCAACGTCATTTCCGAGAGCGTCGGTGGCCTGTACAACGGCCAGGTCGATATGTCTTTCCGCATGGGCATGTTCTGGTTCATTTTCTCGGAAGTCATGTTCTTCTCGGCTTTTTTTGGTGCCTTGTACTACGCACGTAACATGTCCGTGCCGTGGCTCGGCGGCAGCAGCAACAATTTCTTCACGAACCTGCTGCTGTGGAGTGGATTCGAGAACGTGTGGCCGACCAATGGTCCGGGCAACGTCGGCGGCGAATTCATTAAGATGGGGCCCTTTGGACTGCCGCTGGTCAATACCGCTTTGCTGTTAAGCAGCAGCGTTACCGTCACTATCGCCCATCACGCGCTTATCGAAAATCGCCGCGGCCTGCTCAAGTTCTTCCTGGCTGCGACTTTTATCCTCGGCTTTATCTTCGTCTTCCTACAGGCGGAGGAGTACGTCGAAGCCTACCAGCACATGAACCTGAAGCTGACCACGGGAATCTATGGTTCGACGTTTTTCATGCTGACCGGTTTTCACGGCATGCACGTGACCATAGGCGCGATCATGTTGCTGATCGTATGGCTGCGGGTCATGAAGGGGCATTTCACGCCGAACAGCCATTTTGCTTTCGAGGCAACGGCCTGGTACTGGCACTTCGTCGACGTCGTGTGGCTCGGCCTGTACGTGTTTGTCTACTGGTTATAAACAGGAAAAGGGGCCGGATACCTTTTTCAAAAAGGGGCCGGATACCTTTTTCCGACGGAAAAAGGTATCCGGCCCCTTTTTCGCTCTGCCATTGTAGGCGACCGTGCATCAGGCTTGCGGCGTTAACCAACCCATTAACCATGACAGGACCAACAGGCCGATCAACAACGCGGACAACGCCACGCGAATTTTTAATGCCGTCAACATACGCGAAGAACCCTGGCCGTCGCGCACCAGGAAGATCAGGCCGGAACCGAGGCTGACGATAACTGCGGCAAGGATCAGAAGTAGAATGAGCTTCATGCTGGCTTTCCTGATGCGAGGTCGTTCGGGATGACCGAGTATAACGTGGACGGCCGAAACGAAATCGACGGACTATTTTGGCGATACGCACCACCGATTGCCGGTGTGTTGCTGGTTGCACTGTTCGTATCGCTGGGTTTCTGGCAGCTGGACCGGGCGAGCGGGAAAATCGCTGTCCGTAAGTCCTTCGAGGAGGGTGGCGGCTACCTTCCGCTCGTCGAGAGCATCGAGGTCGCGGATTCGCAGCGCATCAGCGCAGAGGGACGCTTCATCGCCGACCGGCAATTCCTGCTGGAGAACATCATCGCCAACGGCCGGCTCGGCTACTACGTCATCACAGCATTTGAAATCGCAGCTGACCAACCTTTGTTGCTCGTTAATCGGGGCTGGATTGCATCGAGCACCGATCGTACTGCCCAGCCGGATATCTCAGTGGCAGAATCGAGAATTGAGATTCGTGGCCGTGCTGGCCGACTGCCACGTGTCGGCATTCGGTCCGGCGAAGCTTTTTCGGATGATGAAGCCTGGCCCAGGCTCGCGAACTATCCGCAAGTGCCGGAGCTGTCGCTGGCATTGGGGCGTGAATTGTTGCCCTTCGTGTTGCTGCTCGACCCGGATGAGTCGCAGCCGCTTTTACGACAGTGGCAGCCGCGCGAGCAGGGGCCGATGATGCACTACGGCTATGCTTTTCAATGGTTCGCGATGGCGGTGGCCGTATTGAGTATTCTCGTCTGGCAATTGAAGAAGAAGCGCAAACATGACACAAGCTGAGCGAAAAAAAGGTCCTGCACGACTTCAGTTGCTGTTGATAGCAGCGCTGTTCCTCGGGCCGTTGCTGTTCGCGGCATGGATGTACAACAGCGGCAAGGGCCTGGCACCTGCGGCCCGCAGCAATCACGGAGAGTTGCTCGAGCCGATTAGGCACCTGGCGGATGAGTACCCCGAAATTCTGCGAATTGGGCCCGGGCAATGGTTACTCGTCTATGTGTACGACGGTGATTGTACTGCCCGGTGCCAGGACGCTCTTTATGCGCAACGACAGTCCAGGCTGATGCTAGGCAATGACATGAGCCGCCTCACGCGGGTTTTCTTGCACGGTGAATGGGCGCTCGATAAAGTGCTAGCGGATGAACAACAGGCCGGCCTGAAGCCCGTTCACAACAGGAGTCTCGCGAAGCAGCTGGAGTCCACATTGCCGGACAACTTGCCTCGGGGCGGTTTTTTTCTTATTGACCCACTCGGAAATCTTGTCATGTACTTCAAGTCGGACCTGGATCCGCGCGAGATGGTCGATGACATCAAGCACTTGTTCGATCTATCGCGGATCGGCTAGCAGAGGCTTTGACACTGGATACGGCACAGATGAGCAGCACCGCCGAATGGCGTGATTACTATGAGCTGACCAAGCCCAGGGTCGTCATGCTCATAGTATTTACGGCCGTCGTCGGCATGTTTCTCGCGGTC
>JAOUGX010000100.1 GCA_029865385.1 Gammaproteobacteria bacterium | reverse complement strand
GATTTCGTCAAAATGAACGAGTCCGAATTGTTCCTGCTGATGGGAGACGCAACCGGGCATGGCATCGGACCCGCTCTTAGTGCGACACAGGTTCGCGCGATGTTACGAGTTGCACTGCGTCTCGGCGCGGATCTTGACGACGCGTTCATACATGTCAACGACCAGTTGGTGGAGGACCTGCCGGACGACAGGTTCGTTACGGCATTTTTCGGACTGCTGGATGCCGAGCACCATGTTGTGCGCTTTCATTCGGGTGGACAGGGCCCGATCATGCATTTTCACGCAGCATCAAATAGCTACGACTGGCACGAGGCATCGACATTTCCGCTCGGGTACATGAATCAGACGCACCTCGGTGATTCGACCACCATCGAGATGGCGTGCGGCGATATTCTGGGGCTGATATCCGACGGGATCTACGAGTACGAAAACCCGCAGGGTGTCCATTTCGGCCAACAAGGCATCGTGCAGATCATCAAAGACAATCCGCATGCGACATCCGAACAGCTGGTACAGCTGATCATGAAAGCAGCGAGACAGCACGGTGGCACCGTGCCGCAGGCCGACGACATAACGATAGTGCTCGTGCGGCGTTTGCCGTAGCCGGCCAAAGCGCGATCTCACTGAGGCATGGCGCGTTATATTCGGTCCATTCCGACCATTGGATGCATGGGCAGCCGCCGGATTGGCTGGTGATTGATCTGCCTCAGGGCTTATAGTTTGTGCTGTCGGGCCTGAATAGTCACCTGCCGGCGGAGATTGGCAAGCGTTGCCAGATGCATAAGAAATTTTTGAGAAGCTACGAGTCGCTGGAAGCGATATACGAGTTCACTGAGAAAATCCTCGCATCGCGCGACGTCGCGCAATCGGTAAGATTTCCGGTGCACTTCGCGATGGAGGAGTTGTTCACCAATATGGTGAAGTACAACCCGGATAACTCCAACGATATTCTTCTGGACGTAGAGACTGACGACAACGGCATTACTGTCAGCCTGACGGACTTCGATGTGGACGCTTTCGACGTAACGACGAGCCGGGAAGTCGATATCAACGCGCCGCTGGAGCAACGCAAGGTTGGCGGCCTCGGCTTGCATTTGATCCAGAAAATGGTCGACACGCTGAAGTACGAGTACTCGGACCGGCAAAGTACGGTAACTTTCACCAAAGCATCAGGGCAGGACCATGTTTCAGATTGACTTCGGCAGGGATGGCGAAATTGTGTGCAGCGGCCGGCTGGATGCCGCCCAGTGCGAAAAGGCACAATCGTTTCTGGACTCCGTTGACGGAATGCGGGTGGTCGATTTTTCGAAGCTCGAATATATTTCGAGCGCCGGGCTCGGGGTGCTCCTGAAGACCCAGAAGCGACTTTCGGAAAACGGGTACAAACTAAAAATAATTAATGTAAACAATCATATACATGATGTTTTCCGCTACTCGGGATTTCACGTCATCTTTGAAATAGAAGCCACGCAACGGTGATCCGAGGCGGCGTCAAGGGGAGACGCTATCCTGACAATCACGCCGACAAGCATGTACGCGGGGACGCGCCCGGGGTCCTGTGGCGGCGATTTGCCCGGGATTCTGCCCGCTGAGCAAAATCTGCTTTTTTCTGCCAACTTTTTTCCTGCTGGGGAGTAGGTATGAGTAGGGCAGACGATACGGAATTGGTTAAGCAGTGCATAAACGGTGACCGGCAGGCATTCGAATCGCTGCTGGTCAAGTACCAGAAACCCGTCTTCAACGCAGCATATCGCATGTTGCACAGCGCGGAAGACGCGAAGGATGTTACGCAGACGGTTTTCCTCAAGGTTTATGAAAATCTGGACAAGTACGACCCCAAGCACAGATTTTTCAGCTGGATTTATCGCATCGCAATGAACGAATCCATCGACTGCCTGGGCCGGATAAACCGCACGGAGCCGATTGAAGATGAGCTTGAGGACCAAGGCCGCGGTCCGGAACTGGAAACCGACGGTGAGCTACTCAAGAGTCAACTGCAGGCCGCGCTTATGAATGTCAAACCTGAATACAGAACGGTGATCGTGTTGAAACATTTTCTCGAATGCAGCTACGAAGAAATCGGCGAGATCCTCGCGATTCCCGAAAAGACCGTGAAATCGCGCCTGTACACGGGGCGCCAGCTGCTTAAAGACCTGCTGACGGGGCGCGACGTACACTGATGACCATAGATCAGAAAATCGTTGAGTTAATCAATGCCGATATCGACGGCGTGATCAGCGTCGCAGACAAGGGTGAGCTGGATGCCGTGCTGGCCACGAACTCCGAGGCCCGCCTCTATCACGCGGAGTTGTCGCGTCTGTGCAAAGACATGGATAGCGCGCAAGCCATTGAGCCACCGCCGCATCTGAAGCACCTCATCCTGGCGCTGGCTAAGCCGAAACGCAGAAATGCCCGCGCCGCTGCCTCGTGGCTGATGTCGATTCCCGCATTGCGGCTTTCCGCTGCTTTTGCCGCTGGCGTTGCACTTACATTGACTTTTGTCTCCTCGGACAACCTTTCGAAGAGCGCTTTTGACGATGTGACCGGACTCGTGGGGACAATATCGGAATCGGCAGGTGAATCGTCGGGCAAGCCAAGCATTCAGGTTAGCCGTGCCGATATTACGGGCAAGATAGCGGCTCACAGAAGCGGCCGAATTGTGGTTATAGACTTCGACCTCGTATCGCGCGGGCCCGTCGATATTATTGCCAACTTCGCTGACAGGAATATCTGGTTCAACGGATTCGCACAGCTGGAGAGTGCCGGCACCAGTGTGGCCGCTGAGCCCGGTCGGGTAACACTGCGAATGGACGGCAAGAGACGGTACGCGCTCTACTTGCACGATGCCGGCAGCAGAGACGCTACTGTTGATCTGCAATTCGTTTCGTCCGGAACCATTGTGCATGAGGCACAACTTGATATCGGGACTTTGAAAGGCGACTGATCCGACCAACTTTTTCTAACGCAAGCGGTAATACAGATATACCGACAAATTTTGAGCCCAGCGACGGGCAGACTAAGGGGACAGACAATGGCTACGAGCAGGAAGACGATTTCGGTGATTGCGATTGGCGCCGTATTGCTGACAGCAATCCTATATTTTGGCAACAGCTATCCGCCGGGCGGCGACGACATGACCGGCACTATTGCGCCGGCGCAACGCTATCGAGCCGATCAGCCTTCGTCTGGTGACATACAGCTGGGAGATCAGGCACTGCAGGAAATCATGCAGACGGATGCCTTCGACCGGCTCGTTAATGACCTGGCCTTTCGGGACGCTATGCAAAACGAATCGTTTCGAATGGCGCTTGCCAACGAGGCTTTCGTAGAGGCCCTGGGTAACGAGGCGCTGCAGGAAGCACTCAACAACGAAAAGCTGCGCGAGCTGCTTACCAGCGAGGCTTTCCAGGAAGCTCTGGGCAGCGAGGCATTCGTCGAGGCCCTCGGCAACGAAGCGTTCCAGGAAGCACTGCGCAAGGACGCATTGCGCGAGGCGCTTGGTAGCGAAGCTTTGCGAGAAGCACTCGGAAACGAGGCGTTTGTAGAAGCCTTGCGCCGCAACAAACTACAGGAAGCGCTTGGCGGCGAAGCAATGGCCGAATCGCTGGGCAACGAAGCGCTGGCTGAAGCACTGAGCAACGAAAAGTTGCGGGAATTGCTGACAACCGAAGCATTTCAGGAAGCGCTGGGTAACGAGGCATTCGTCGAAGCTCTCGGTAGTGAGGCATTCCAGGAGGCGCTCGGCAACGAAGCATTTCTGGAGGCACTCGGCAGCGAAGCATTCCAGGAATCCCTGGGCAACGAAGCGCTTGTCGATGCGCTCCGCGGCGAAAAGCTGCAGGAAGCACTGGCCAACGAGAATTTTCGTGAACTGCTGACGACAGAGGCATTCCAGGAAGCTCTGGGCAATGAGGCGCTGGTCGAAGCACTGGGCAATGAAGCCTTCCAGGAAGCCATGCGCAGCGAGAAGTTTCTCGAGGCTCTGAACAGCGAGGCTCTCAGAGCTGGCCGACAAAAATAAATAATGACAAAAGTCCGATCGCTGCACGGCCTGCAATAACAAATAACGAGCAGCCAGTAGCACGGTCTTCAGGTAACTGAAGCCAGCAAGAAAAATCCAGGAGACGCGACACGAACTGTCGCGTCTTTCTGGCTTTTGCACTCTGGGGGGGGTAAATGCAAAAACCGGGAATGCGTTGCTTCGCGCCGCTCCTGCTATGCGCCACAGCCGGCGCCCAGCAGCTCAGCTCTGTCGAAACCGAGACCCTGCAATTACTCTATTTCGACCCGACCGAAACGTACCTTACTCCTCGCGTCATCCAGACTTTTCACGATTCCCTGGAACGGCAGTCCAGCATCCTCGGATACCAGCCAACGGAGAAAACCACTGTATTGCTGACCGACTTCTCGGATTACGGGAATGCCGGCGCAACCTCGGTACCGGCCAATTCGGTCATCGTCGATATCGCGCCTTTACCCCTTACGTTCGAGACCGGCGCACCAGCCGAGCGCATGTACACGATAATGAATCACGAGCTGGTTCATATTGCGACTACAGACCAGACCGCAAGTATCGATCGGCGATATCGCAAAATTTTCGGCGGTAAGGTCCTCGCAACGCCGGAACACCCCGAGTCCATTCTGTACCAGTACCTGACCGCCCCGCGCAAAACGAGCCCGCGATGGTATCTGGAAGGAATAGCTGTTTTTCTCGAGACCTGGATGGCGGGCGGACTGGGTCGAGCCCAGGGTGCATACGACGAAATGGTCTTTCGATCGATGGTGCGGGACAACGCGCACTTCTACGACCCGCTGGGCCTTGTCGCGGAAGGAACACAGGTCGACTTCCAGGTCGGTGCCAATGCGTATCTCTACGGTGCTCGTTTCATGACTTACATCGCGTACACGTACTCGCCGGCCAGGTTGGTCGAGTGGGTTCGCCGGACCGACGACAGCCGTAGATCCTATGAAGAAGAGTTCGATCGGGTTTTCGGCCTGCGACTCAACGACGCATGGCAGGACTGGATCGACTGGGAGCATGATTTTCAAAAACAGAATCTGCTGTCGGTTCGCCAGTTCCCGACAACGCCTCACGATGACCTGACGAGCGAGGCGCTGGGGTCTGTCTCGCGCGCTTACTACGATCCTGTGAAAGACAGCCTTATTGCAGGATTCCGCGCGCCGGGCGTTGTCGCGCACATCGGCGAACTGTCGCTGCAGGACGGCAGCACCCGGCACCTCGAGGATATCAAGGGACCCATGGTCTATCGCGTTGCGTCGCTCACCTTCGACCCTCAATCGCAAACCATTTTCTATACGGCCGACAACTACGCCTGGCGCGACCTGATGGCGATAGATCGCCACAGTGGCAAAGCACGCCTGCTGCTCCGCGATGCACGAATCGGCGAGATCGTTTTCAACGCGGCGGATCGTTCGATCTGGGGTGTGCGACATCTGAACGGCTACGCTGCAATCGTCCGCGTACCCTACCCCTATGACCAATGGAAACTCGTTCACAGCTTCCCTTACGGCACGATCATTTACGATCTCGACATTTCCCCGGACGGTGAGTTGTTGTCCGGCTCGTTTGGTGACGTCGAAGGCCGGCAGTCAGTTCAGGTTCACCGAATGCAAGACCTCCTGAACGGCGAGGTAACACCCCAAAAGCAGTTCGATTTCGGCGACGCGATACCGGAAGGATTCGTTTTTTCGCCCGACGGGAAGTACCTGTACGGCAGCTCGTACTTCACCGGCGTCTCCAATATTTTTCGATACGAACTGGCGAATGAGCAGATCGAGGCAGTCAGCAACGCGGAGACCGGCTTTTTTCGCCCGGTACCGATGGCCGATGGCTCGCTTATAGTATTTCACTACACCGGGCAGGGTTTCATACCTGCGCGGATTGACGCGCAGCCGATCGAAGATGTCGGCGCCGTCACCTTCCTCGGAAGCAAGACCATCGAGAAGTATCCCGAAATGGCTGAGTGGCGCGCCGGTATGTCCTCTGACAGCACGCCGTCCGCAGAACGAGTCGCCAAGGAAGGCCATTACGTTGCCCTGAAACATCTCGGTTTCGAATCGATGTATCCGGTTGTTCTGGGATACAAGGATTCTGTCTCGCTCGGGCTTAAAACCAATTTTTCCGACGCGCTGCGGCTGGATGCCTTGAACATCGGTGCCAGCTACAGCATCGACGGTGACCTGCCGTCCGAAGAACGACCCAACATCAGCGTCGACTATCGTCATACGGTCATAAGCACTTCGCCACTGTCGGGATCGTGGCGACTCGGCGCGCGCCTCAACTACGCCGATTTCTACGATCTTTTCGGCCCGACCAAACGCAGCATGAAGGGCAATCGCTTTATCGTCGGCTACGAGAAAACGCTGATCTATGACGAACCCAGGAGGCTCGGCCTTGCCGTCGAATTGAATCACTTCTCCAATCTGGACCGTTTGCCTCGATACCAGAATGTACCGGTCGAATTCGACAAACTGAGCACACTCGAAGCCGAGCTCAGCTACTCGCACCTACGTTCGTCGTTGGGTCACGTTGATGACGAAAAGGGATTTACCTGGCGACTCGGCGCAGCCGCAAACCAGGTTGACGGTGACACCATTCCCAAGTTTCTGGGTGCGTTCGATTTCGGCTTTACCCTGCCGTGGAAACACTCTTCAATATGGCTCAGAAATTCAGCTGGTGCGGCTATCGGTGACCCGACGGACGAGTTCGCCAACTTTTTCTTCGGCGGATTCGGCAACAACTATGTCGATCGCGCCGACGTAAAACGCTACAGGGAATTTTATGCGCTGCCGGGCTACGAGCTGAACGAAATTCCCGGGCGTAATTTTTACCGGGCGATGCTCGAATGGAACCTGCCACCGCTGCGATTCGAGCGCGTGGGAACACCCGGCTTCTATCTTTCGTGGGCGCGCCCTGCGCTGTTCGTGTCTTCGCTGGCTACCAACGTCGATCGCAGCGATCTGCGACAGGATGCAACCAGTGCCGGAGCACAGGTCGACTTTCGTTTCACAATCCTGTCACGCATGGACATGACATTCTCGGTAGGCTATGCGGTCGGATTCGACGGTAGCGCGCGCTCCGGTGACGAATTCATGATATCGCTGAAAATCCTATGATCGAGCGCCGCCGAATGCGCGATTCGGACGAATGAGCACGGATCTCGCCGTACACGCACTTCTGGGATTGTTACCTGTCAGCTGCTTCCTGGCCGTTCTCATGTGGCTGGACAGTTACAAACTAGTGCGGATTCGCTGGGTAATGGCAGCAATCGGCCTTGGCTGTGTGGCTGCCGGCCTGAGCTACCCTGTAAACAGCGTCGGGCTGACCTGGCTGCAGATCGACTTCACGACCTACACTCGCTACGTTGCGCCGGTTCTCGAGGAAGCGCTGAAAGGCATCGTCATAGTGATGCTGATTCGACACAATCGGGTCGGCTTTCTTGTGGACGCCGCAATCTTCGGTTTCGCGGTCGGGACGGGATTCGCCATTCTCGAGAACCTTTTCTATCTGCAGCTCTTACCGGAAACGCAGCTGGGCACGTGGATCGTTCGCGGTTTCGGTACCGCATTCATGCACGGTGGAGCCACTGCGATATTTGCTGTCGTTTCGCACGCGCTCGTTGGCCAGAAGACCACACTGGGCCTCATCGCGTTTGTGCCGGGTTTCATCGGCGCAACCATTACCCACTCTGTGTTCAATCACTTCTTCTTCTCGCCCATACTGAATACTTTGAGCGTGCTGGTAGCGTTGCCGGCATTGCTGGTCGTCGTTTTTAAACAAAGCGAGGCGTCGGTCGCTGACTGGCTCGGCTCTGGATTCGATGCGGATACGGAGTTGCTGGGTCTGATAAATTCAGGTGAGTTCTCGAGCTCCAAGGTCGGCCTCTATCTGCATACGCTTAAGGAGAAATTCGACGGCCCGATCGTAGCGGACCTGCTGTGCTACATGAGATTGAATATCGAGTTGTCGATACGCGCCAAGGGTCTCCTGATGATGCGCGAAAGTGGTTTCATGAACAAGACCGGCGAAGAAACCAGGGCCAAGCTCGAAGAGCTGAAATATCTCGAGAAAAGCATCGGTACGACAGGCAAGCTCGCAATCAAGCCATTCATCAGAATGAGCCGGGAGGATTTGTGGCAGTTCTACATTCTCTCCAACTGACACTTTCGTGGTGTGTCATTCCCTTACCGCTATCGACTGGTAGACTTCGCGATAGCGCCGGCACATTTCTTTGGCAGAAAAACCGCTCGATATCTCCCTGCCACGATTGCCGAATCGGCGCCGAAGCTGTTCGTCGTTTCGCAACGTAAGGATTGCGTCCAGCAACTGGTCCGGCCGGGCAGGATCAATCATCAGGCCATTTTCCCCGTCGTGCACGATTTCGTGCAAGCCGCCCACCCTGCTTGCGATGACGGGCAGGCCCTGGTCCATTGCGTCGAGCAATATGCCACCGATGCCTTCCTTGTTGGACGGCAGAATGAACAGGTCGAAGGCTGCCAGGTAGTCACCGACATTCGTGACGAAACCGGTGAACTGCAGATTCTGCAGGTCCTGAGCGGACGCTTTCAACATCGCCTCGTCTTCTCCGCCGCCAACAAGCAGGAATTGAATATCCGGATGCAGGCTCGCCATCGATCGCGCGACTTCGATGATGTATTCCTGCCCTTTCTGCACATTGTCGAGAGCGCCAACGTGGCCCACCAGGAATTTCCCCGAATATCGCGCACGAATTTTCTGTACGTTGTCCAGGTCAGGGACAAATCCACTGCTAGCGCTGTGGATTACCTCGCAGCGGATGCCCGGATTGTAACGGCCGACGATCTCGGCAATGTCTCTTGCTACGCCAACTACGCAGGCGGCGTCACGATAGACACGCCTCGCCAGTCGGTGCGTACCAATGGGGTTGTTTACGCGCCGCGTAACGACATAAGGTGTGCCTGAAAAACAGCGGCGCAACCACGCAGCATAAATACTGCGACCATCATGCACATGCACGATATCGGCAGTGCGCGTTGCGAACGCCGCAGCGAACGGATTGCCAGCCACTGCCCGAAGCTCGACGTTCGCATTTTTCAGTCGCTGCGCGAGTTGCCCACCGCGGCGAGCGACGACGATTTGCTCGAGACCCATTTCGGCGAGGCCCATAGCGAGCAGTTCGGTCTGGCGTTCACCCCCCCGATAGGATCGCGCCAAGTTGATGTGTGCAATTCGCATACGTTCAGGCACTCGGATACCGGGGTGAGTCTGCAGGGCCGTAGACTATCACGCTACCTCGATTGCCAGTTCACCCGGTTCCGCATACAGTGCCCGTTGCTTGCTTGCGGATGAGGGTATCGATGTGTGTGGTTTTGTAGGTGGAACGGATCCGCAATGGAACTACACGACCGCACTCACCTCCATCGCCCACCGCGGACCCGATGCAAGTAAACTGCACCTCGATGGTCCGGTCAAAGCCGGATTTCGGCGCCTTTCGATAATCGATCTCGCCGAGGAAGCCAATCAACCGATGTTCGACGGTGATACCTGGATCGTCTTCAACGGTGAAATCTATGGATTCCGCGACTTGCGACTTGAACTTGAAAAGTTCGGCCACCGTTTCCATACACAATCGGATACCGAAGTACTTCTGCGCGCCTACCGGCAATGGGGAGACGTTTTTGTCGAGCACGTCGATGGCATGTTCGCCATCGCTATCTGGGACAGTCGCGAGCGCCAGCTGAAACTGTGGCGGGATCGACCGGGTATCAAACCCCTGTACTACTATTTCGATGGGCGCAATTTCGCGTTTGCATCGGAGCTGAAAGCGATCGAAGCGTTGTGCGGAAAGCAGAATCTCCGGGTGGATCCAACAGCTTTCTATGACTTTCTGAGTTACCGATACATCCCCGCGCCGAAAACCATGTATCGGAACTGCTACAAACTTCAGCCTGGGCATTCGCTGATCTACAAGCCCGACACGTCGTCTCTGCAGGCGCCACGGTGCTACTGGCGCCTGCCGGTAACCGACGCTCGAGCCGGACATTCGCTCGAGGATAGTTGCGAGGAATTGCGCTCATTGATAAGCGATTCGGTACGCGAGCAGATGGTGGCGGACGTACCGCTGGGCTTTTTCCTGTCCGGCGGCGTCGACTCCAGTATTGTTGTCGCTTCTGCCGCCAGTCTCGGTGCGGACGTTTCGACGTTTTCGATCGGCTTTGACAGCGATGCCAAGTCAGAAACTCCGTATGCCAGGGAAATCGCGCAGGCATTCGGCACCGACCATCATGAACGCATCCTCACCGGTGCCGGCGCCCGAGAACTCCTGCCAAGCCTGAAAGAGTGGTTCGATGAGCCGTTTGCCGACGAATCCGCGATGCCTACCTGGCTCGTGTCCAAGACAGCGCGGGAAAACGTGACCGTCGTACTGACCGGCGACGGCGGCGACGAAGTATTTGGCGGTTACAGGACCTACCCTCGTTTTGCGCGTTACGACCGCTTGCCTGCGTGGCCGCTTTTCATGGACAACGCGATGTGCGCGTTGCGCAGGCCCTTCGGCCGCCGTAACGCAATTCACAGGGTACTGTCGCTGCTCGAGCTGGCAATGAATCGTGGCCCGCGCCTTTGGGGGAAAGTCATGTTCGGCATGTCCGAGGGCGAAAAGAAGAGCTACCGCGCAGAACTGGGAATAACGGCTGACTACGACGACTGGTGGCATTACCGCGAACACTGGCGCGATGATTTGCCGCTGTGGACCCGCCTGCAGTACGTCGACTTTCATACCTTCATGCCCGGGCTGGTACTGACCAAGGTCGACAGGACCAGCATGGCCGTATCGCTGGAGGCGCGCGTGCCACTGCTCGCGCGGCGCATCATCGAGTTCAGTTTTTCGGTGGACGAAAAGATCCGCTATCACAATGGCGAGCTCAAAGGGATGTTGCGACATGCTTATCGCGGCATCCTGCCGGATCACATTCTGGATCGTCGCAAGAAAGGATTCGGCATACCGAGGCATTACCTCGGCAACCTGGGCGGCGGAATGATTATTCAGGAAAAAGTATTGCGCGAACTTTTTCTCGCTGGCGGTGCGGCGGCTCAGCCCTGAAGCCAGTCACTCTCCGATACTTCGGGCGGCAAGTCGATGAAACTGTCCAGCTCCAGTCCCCAGGTGTTGATCATCGTTCCGAGAATGACGTAAACCCCGTAGATCGCGATGAGATCCAGTAACTCCGAGGATTTGAACAAGCCTCGCATCCGGTTTCGCGTCGCGCTACTGATTCTTAGCTTCAGGAAGCATTCGTCAGTCGCACGAAGTACCAGCGCGTCGCGCTCGTCCCAGCCGTGCTCGAGTTCTCCGCAACGAACGCGTTCGATCTCGTCGAGGGTAATACCCGCTTTCGCACCGCGCTCGACATGCGACGCCCATTCGTACCAGGACCTCATGTGTACCGCGACACGCAGAATAACCAATTCCCGGTGTCGCTGCTCGAGATCACCGCCGCCGACCGCGTGATTGCGAAAATCCCACCATGCCTCCAGCAGGGCTGGATGGTTTGCGAGTAGTTTGTGCACGTTCAGTGGACGGCCGCGCATGTTCTCGACGATACCGGAGAGCCGCGGATCCCATTCACTGACATCCAGCGGTGTAATATTCAGATTGTCGCTCACGTGTGCTCCCGGGCTGGTTTTGAATTCGCAGCATTATCCGCGAACACGGTTCGAAAGACACCGGCCACTTTTTCAGGACGTTCGAACAGGATGACAAACAGGCGAACGATAAGGAGTTACGTCAAGCGCAGTGGCCGCATGACCGAGGCCCAGTGTCGCGCGCTCGAAGAACTTTGGCCACAATACGGCATCGACTTCGCGGCCGGTGAACTGAACCTCGATCGTATTTTCAAACGACAGGCCGGCCGTGTCCTGGAAATCGGCTTCGGCAACGGCGAGTCACTGCTGGAACAGGCTGCCGCCAATCCACAACTCGACTACATTGGCGTCGAGGTGCACGAGCCCGGCGTCGGGCACTGCCTGCTGCTGGCCGAAAAGTCCGGCATCGGCAACCTTCGCGTTATCGTTCACGATGCGCTCGAAGTCCTGGAGTTGCAGGTTGCCGACGGCAGCCTGCTACGCATCAATCTTTATTTTCCGGATCCGTGGCCGAAAAAGCGGCATCACAAGAGGCGCATTCTTCAGCCAGGTTTTTTACAGCTGGCGGCGCGCAAGTTGTCGGCCGATGGGACACTGCATATTGCGACCGATTGGGAAAATTACGCCGAGCACATCGACGAGCTATTGGCGTCAGGTCACGGATTTGCCGTTGCAGAGCGGCGCG